>NZ_JRPR02000008.1 GCF_000763135.2 Helicobacter jaachi
TAGGTCTTTGTCATTAGTAGGCAGATGAGACATTTTGTTTCTCCATTCCTACTGAAGAAACAAAAACTTGGAGTTAGCTTAAAAATCCAAGATTCTAGATTCTATAAATTAAGCCCATATTTTAAAAACATTATTTTTTAAGCCGATATTAGCTTATTATGGTATCATACGAGGCTTTAAAACCATAAATGTAAGGAGTAAACATGGTTTGTTTGAAAAAAATCGCTTTAGTGCTAGCAATGGCTGGCACGCTAGCTTTTGGTGCGTCTAATAACAATAATCTAGGCACTGTTAAAAATCAGCTTTTGGGCAATTTTGCAAGCGGCTCTATTCTCAATGGCTCAAATAGAGCGGGCAGCGTGCAGCGATGGTATTTGTTTAGCGAGGGACATTTGGGGTATTCATACTCAATGCTTGGGGATTTGAATTTGCATTCAGCAGACATTGGTTATTCAATGTATATTACAGCCATTAGGTCTGCAAGCGGCTTGCGCCCCTATGTAGGCACAGAAATCACAGTGCCTTTATATCTTAAATCTACTGGCAATTCAAATGCTTTTTGGCAAGGCGTTGATACAGGCTTGCCCGGCGGCACTAAGGTCATGACAGATTTAGGCTTTAATGGTTGGGGCGTGCAGGTGCCAGTTATTGTGGGTGTGCAGGCAAATTATTTCTACATTCAAGGTATGGTAGGCTATGCATATCATAGTTTTACAGATAATTTTTACATTAGCGAAACGCAAAATGACACCACACTTGATAATATCTACCATGGGCTTACTTATGGTTTAGGCGCGGGTGTGAAAGTCTCAAATGTATTTAGCATAGGCTTACGCTATGTAAGAGGCGAGATGACAAGCTCATCGCGCACAGCGGGTGCGGGCATTAATACTAATGCAGTGCGCACAAAGGATTTTAAAGATGAATATCAGCGCTTCTCTATTATCTTTGGAGTGGTGTTCTAAGCCTTAGCCCTCTTGCAGAGTGGCACTGCTTTTGCTTCTCACCTTTTAGGATTAGATTCTAAAAGGTGTTTTTATGTCTCAACAAACTTTCAATATCGCTTCAGCCATACAAATGGCATTCACCCTCTATCAATCAAAAAAATATCATGAATGCGTAGATATTTGCATTCAGATTCTAAGTGTAGATTGCACGCGCGCAGATGTGTGGAGTTTGGCAGGGATTGTTATGCTTGAGTTTAGAATCTATGAGCGCGCTATAGAGTATTTCACACAAGCCTGCCAATGCGCCCCAAATGAGCCTAGCCATAGGCTTAATCTCGCCGAAGCCTACCGCCGCAATGGGCAAGCTAGACTTTGCATAGATGAGCTTTACGCGCTATTAAAGCAAGATAGCGCTATGGAGGATAATCCTACCTTGCATTTTAATCTAGCAAGGGCGTATGCTGATTTAGAAGATTCTAATCAATCCATTAAGCATTATACTATCGCCATTAAGCTTGACCCCAACGATTTAGGAGCGATGTTTAATCTTGCCAATGCGCAAGTGAGCCTTAAGCAGTTTGGGCAGGCAATTGAGCTGTATTTGAATGCTTTTAGCAAGGGCTATCTTGATGCAGGGGTGAATTTAGCAAGCACTTATGTGCAAATTGGGCTTTTTAGCGAGGCTTTAGAGGTGTATAGCGCGCTTTATGAGCATTATAGAGATGATAGTGAATTTATCTTTAATTACGCTAACGCCCTGCAATACGCCAAAGCAGACGCGCAGCACACTCAAGCCCTCTACCAGCAGGCTATTAGCCTTAATCCCAAAAGGGCAGAATATTATATTAATTACGCGCATTTTTTGCTTAGGACACTGCATTTTGCGCAAGGTTTTAGAATCTATGAAGCGCGCAAAGAGCTGCCCAATATGCTCCCGCAGGGCATAAGCCATATATGGGAGTTTAGCGAGGAGGGCGTGCAGGCATTTAAAGATAAAGATGTGCTAGTGTATTATGAGCAAGGGCTTGGAGATTCTATTATGTTTGCGCGCTTTGTGCCTGCCCTGCAGCAATATGCCAAAAGTGTGCGCGTGATAGTGCAAGAGCCGCTTGTGAAGTTTTTTACCTTTATGGATATACCCAGTGTGGCTTGTATGAGTGAAGTGGGGCATTATGATAGTGCGATTTCGCTTTTATCTCTCCCGCTAGCGCTTAATGTAAGCCATACAAAAGATTTGCAGCACACGCCCTTTATGCGCACAACAAAGCCTACCAAACATGTGCGCAAAATTGGCATTTGCTTTAGCACAGATTCTAAATTTACAGAATCTAGCCTCAAAAATATCCCTTTAAATGAGCTAATGAGCGTCTTGCAGCCTTTTATGCAAAGCCATGGTGTGAAAATTTATTCGCTCAATAAAGCCAAATGTGAGCATATAGCGCAATATGATGTGATTAGTCAGGAGATGAATGATTTTTTTGATACTTATGAGATTATAAATGGCTTAGATATGGTAATTAGCATTGATAGCGCAGTGGCGCATTTAAGCGCGAGTATGGGCAAACACACTATTGTGCTGCTGCATAAACGCTATGATTGGCGCTGGGGGAATGGTATATCCACGCCGTGGTATGAAAATGTAGTATGTATGGCGCAAAGTAAGATGAATGATTGGAGCGATGTGGCGGAGAATTTGAGCGCGTATCTCAAAGCGTGGATTTAGATTCTATAAGCTTAAAACCCCTCTTGATTTAAGCCTTTATCCTTATCGCAGGCATTGTCAAAGCCTAAATTGCAAGATTTGTAATATAGCAATTCTGCTTTAAATTGACTTTGCTTTACGCCCTCTCCTTTTTCATAAAGAGCCGCTAAATGAAAACAACCAATAGCATCATTTCCTTCACATGCTTTTCGTGCGTATTCACTTGCTTTTACATAGTCTTTCTTTACATCTTTAGCCTTTACATATATGTAATAGCTTAAATTAGCACACGCCTGATACACATCGCCATCACAAGCCTTAGTATAATATTCTCTAGCTTTTGCATAATCTTTCTTTACGCCCTGCCCCTCATAATACATATCGCCTAACTTATAGCACGCAAAGTATGCCTTGCCATTACATGCTTTTAGAAAATATTCCCTAGCTTTCGCAAAATCTTTTTTAGGAGCCTTGCCATCGTAATATATGTATCCAACCTCTAAACATGACTCCATATAATTAAGATTACATCCTTTTAAGAAAAAGTTAAATGATTTTGTCCAATCTTGCTTTACTTCCCTGCCATTAACATAAAGTGCTCCCAAATCATCACATGCTTTAGCATCACCGCCATCACATGCTTTTATAGTAGTTTGAATATCTGTCGCTTGATTAGATTCACTAGATTCTATAGAATCTGCTGCATTCAGTATCATATTTAGCCCAACGCACATTAGCACCGCCGCTATAAATTGTTTAATGCCCATATTTTTGCCCCTCAAACTACTAAAAACTAAAATTTTATAGAATCTAGCTCCAATCTCCTCACACATTGAATCTAAAATGCAGCACATCGCCATCTTGCACGATGTATTCCTTGCCCTCAATCCGCATAGCACCAGCCTCTTTAGCCGCCGCCTCGCCACCTAGCCTAATAAAATCATCATAGCTAATGCACTCCGCGCGAATAAAGCCCTTCTCAAAGTCCTTATGTATCACAGAAGCCGCACGCGGCGCGCTATCGCCACGTCGTATAGTCCATGCGCGCACCTCCTTTACCCCCGCTGTGAAATACGAAATAAGCCCAAGCCGCGAAAAACACTCGCGAATAATCTGCTCTAGCCCGCTCTCATTCACGCCCAAAGATTCCAAAAATTCAGCTCGCTCGCTCTCATCTAAGCCCACAAGCTCCTCTTCGATTTTCGCACAAAGCTTAATTGCAATCGCGCCGCTAGATTTAGCAAACTCACGCACAGAATCCACATATTTATTATCGTTAGAAAGTCCGCTCTCATCAACATTTGCACCATATATGACAGGTTTATTACTAAGGAATCTTAGCTCTTTATTTAGAATCTTAAATTCATCGCTATCAATCTTGGCGAAACTGCGTGCAGGGCGGTTAGATTCTAAATGCGCTAGGAGTTCGCGCGCGATTGCTAGCTCGCTATTTTCGCCCTTTTTCGCCTTAGACTCGCGCTCTAGCTTCTCAATTCGCTTTTGCAGGCTCGCAATGTCGCTAAAAAGCAGCTCAAGCTCGATAATCTCGATGTCAGCGATAGGGTCGATGCGGTTTTCCACATGCGTGATGTTGCCATCATCAAAGCAGCGCACGATGTGCAAAATCATGTCCGCCTCCTTGATATTCGCCAAAAACTGATTGCCAAGCCCCTCGCCCTTGCTCGCCCCGCGCACAAGCCCGGCAATATCGACAAACTCAATCGTGCTGTGCTGAATCTTTTGGGGCTTTACAATCTCGCTAAGTGCGCTTAAGCGGGAATCTGGCACAGGCACAATCGCCTTATTTGGCTCAATCGTGCAGAATGGATAGTTCGCCGCCTCCGCATTTTGCGCCTTAGTTAGTGCGTTAAAAGTCGTGGATTTCCCTACATTTGGCAAGCCTACAATGCCGATACTTAGTGCCATATTACGCCTTTTGATAAGAGAGGATAAACTCCACTCCCGCGCGCACACCTGCGCCACTGCCACCATGTGGATTAATATCCCATTCGCGCTCCACATACGCAGGACCGGCGATATCAATATGCAGCCACTTATCCTTATACTCCTCGCGGATAAATTCGCTTAAAAATAATCCCGCTGTAATCGCTCCACCATAGCGAGATGTGCTGACATTGCACACATCAGCGATTTTAGATTCTATAAGTTTTTTAAGATGTTGGTTAAAAGGGAGTTGCGCCATAAGCTCGCCGCTCTCACTCGCACTTTTTTCAAAATGGGCTTTGAGCTTGTCATTATGTCCCATAATACCGCTTGTATATTCGCCAAGAGCCACCACGCACGCGCCTGTAAGTGTGGCAAAGTCGATAAGCACATCAGGCTTTAAATCTTGCGCATAACTTAGGCAATCTGCAAGCACTAAGCGCCCTTCTGCGTCGGTATTGCGCACTTCAATGCTTTTGCCCTCACGCGAAATAAGCACATCATCGGGCTTATAAGCATCACCACCTATCATATTTTCCGCTGCACCCACTATGGCATGCACTTCAATCTTTGCTTGCAATGCGGCTATGGATTTAATAATCCCCATAACCGCGCACCCTCCGCTTTTATCGGCTTTCATCGTAACCATATAATCCGCAGGCTTTAGCGATAATCCCCCACAATCATAGGTAAGTCCCTTGCCCACAAGTACAACTTTTTTCTTAGCATCTTTTGGCTTGTAGCTTAGATGAATAAGGCGCGGAGCGTGGCAGGAGGCGCGATTAACCGCTAGAAATGCCCCCATTTTCTCACGCTCTAAATCCTCTTTTTCAAGCACTTTGCATTCAATAGATTCTATATCTTTGGTGAGTTGTTTGGCGTATTTGGCAAGATACTTAGGCGTGGCAATCTCTGGAATAGTATTGACTAAATCACGCACATCATTAATGCTTTGGGCTATGATTTGTGCTTTTTTCAGAATCTGCGTGCTTTTGCATTCGCCTTTTTCATCGATAAGATTAAATTCTTTTAGAGTGATTTTAGCAGGTTTGCTTTTATAAGCAGTAAAATCATATATGCCACACAGCGCGCCTAGAAAAAGCGCATATGCCTTTGCTTCATCAAGTTTAGTATGGATATGAACGCTCACGCGCTCATAAGGCAGGCTCTTAAAATATCGCGCTATTTGCGCGCCACCCTCGCGGATAGAATCTGTATTCAACGCTTCAACGCACACTATAAGCAAACTTTGCTCTTGCAAAAAAAACTTCCCCTCTCCTTCAAACCCAAATGCCTTGCACGCTTTGGCATAAGCAGATTTGGCAAATGCTTGCTTTGTGGTGAGCAGGGCTTGCGCGCTGTTTTTGTTATTATGCTTTGTGATAACACCTATTTTGATATGTGGTGCTTGTGTTTTGAACTCTGTTTTAAATTCCATGCTTACTCCTTGAAAATATGAAAATGTATTTTACTTTTTTGCTAAATCATTTTGAATTTTAGCAATTTTTTTATCCACTTTTTTGGTTTGGGATTGAAAATACCACCACAAACCTCCCGCAATACAAATGGCTAGCGGAATGAGTAAATAGGGGTGTTGTTTAAACCAATCAAGCACAATAAAAATCTCCTCCCCAAAAATCCAAGTTAAAACAATCGTGATAGCCGCCCATATCCACGCTGAAAAAAGATTAATGATAGCAAATTTAAGCGCGCTATAACGCGTTGTGCCAATGCTTATGGGGATAATAGTGCGCATACCATACATATAGCGTTGGATAAAGATAATAGACCAGCCATATTTTTTTAAGAGCAAGTGTGCAAGGGCGAATTTGCGGCGTTGGGAGATGAATTCTTCTTGAATAAATTTGCGATTAAAGCGTCCAATGTAAAAATAAATTTGGTCGCCCACAAATCCACCAAGACCGGCTATAAAAATGGCTAGAAATAAATTCATTTTACCATCATGCGTGGCTAATCCTGCAAAAATAAGCCCAAGCTCGCCCTCCAAAATCCCCCAAAAAAACAAAATCACATAACCCCAAGTCTCAACATATTTATCCCAAAGCTGCGTGATGAATGCTTCAAGCGAGAAACCAGACTGCTTATAAAGTATGAAAAGTCCTATAACTATCGCAAGCAAAAGCGTCCATACAATTACGCGCTTTGGGTTATTTTTAGCAAATATGAGGCATTTTTGTATAAGGTGCATCATTTCCCCTCGTATTCTAAAATGCTAAAGATTTTTGTGTGCGGCAGGAGCTTTTTTTCACCCTGTAAGCCTTTAAGATTAATGATAAAGGCTGCCTCAACGCATTCTCCGCCAATAGATTCTATAAGTCGCACACTCGCTTGTGCCGTGCCACCTGTAGCAATCAAATCATCAACAAGCACCACTCTAGCCCCCTGCTTATTTCTAAAGGCATCAATATGCATTTCCACTTCATCAAAGCCATATTCTAAGCTATACTTTTCACTTACCGTAGTGTAGGGGAGCTTGCCTTTTTTGCGTATGGGGACAAAGCCAATGCCTAGCGCGTAAGCTAGAGCCGCGCCAAATACAAAGCCCCTCGCCTCAATGCCTGCGATAAAATCAATATTTTGCTTTTCATAGCGATGTTTTAAGATGTCAATCACCGCTTTAAACACCTCGCCATCGCCAATAAGTGTAGTAACATCACGAAAAATAATATCAGGCTTTGGGTAGTCTGGGATAGCGCGTATAGAATCTGCTATTTTGTGTTTGTCCATGTTTGCTCCTTGTGGGGTGAAATCTTAGAGTAGAGCCTCGATTTTTTGCTCTAAATCTTTGATGCGCGCTTTGTATTTATCTGTCTCAATTCTGTATTGAGAGTTACGCGATTTTAGCACTTTAACTTCATTTTTAAGCGCATTCATTTCTTGGGTAAGAATATCAATATTACCTAAAGCCCTTTGTAATTGCAGCTGGTGCTTGCGGATTAGGATTTCTGCTTCATTGAGTGTGAGTTTCATAGCAGCAGAGTTGCGCTCCTCTTTTTGCGCCACAGAGCGATAAAAAAATGTCCGCACAAGCATATACAGCACAAATAAAATAAAGCCGGTTAGAAAAAACCATTGCGCGATAAAAGTTCCTACGCTTTGTCCCATGTTGCTTTCTCCTTATAGAATCTCATACAGAATCTGCATAAATCTAGCCTAGATTCTGTAATTTTTTAATACGCATAAGATGTCTTTGCCCCTCAAATGTGCCATCGATAAAGGCTTCAAGGATTGATTGTGCTTCGCCTATGCCGCTAATGCGCTCGCCCATACAAAGCACATTCGCATCATTGTGTGCGCGTGCCATTTTCGCCATATACGCATCAGTGCAAAGCGCAGCACGAATATGCTTAAATCTATTAGCAGCAATGCTCATTCCAATTCCACTTCCACATATAAGAATGCCACGATAATGTGCTTTATTTATAAGCGCTTCACAGACTTTTTGCGCATAGTCGGGATAATCCACGCGTTCATTATCTTTAGGTGATACATCAATGACTGCTAGTCCTTTTTGCTCTAAAAATGTTTTCACAAACGCCTTAAGCTGCAATCCCGCGTGGTCTGCGCCTAGCACATAAGTTATTTGCACATCACTCATTTTATTCCTTAGTATTTGATTATTTGGGCATAGCATCTTTTATAGAATCTTCAATGCCTTGCGGGGTTTTAAACATTCTATCCCAACGAATTGTGTATCGCTTGCTTTTATCCTCATCAGCGCCTATTTCTTGGCTATTGGCTTTATTTAGGCTAAAGTAAATAAACCACGGCTGCCCGATGATATTTTTATATGGCACGCTACCCCAAAAGCGCGAATCAAAGCTATTGTTGCGATTATCTCCCACCATAAAAAACTCATCATCTTCAATCACCTTATAATACATATCATCAAGTTTTTGCATACTACTCATAGTATCGCCATTGCTCATTTTGGTATAAGCGATATTAGAATCTTGTATAAAAGATTCTATAGGGGTATTGGCATAAACCTTTGACCATAGCTCGCAGCTCTCCTCTCCATCGCCTATGTTAATGTGCTTTGAGCCTTCAACGCATACTCTTTGATAGAGTTTGCCCTCTTTATCGGCAAGATAATATTCCCTGCTTCTTGGATTCGCATAAAATGTATTTTCATAAAAAATGCCCGGGTGCTCTCCCATATATGGCTCTTTCACAAAAAGTTTGCCTAGCCTCTCTACAATGATGTGTCCTGAATAATGCTCCCTCACATACGCATCACCCTCAAATGGGTGCAAATACATACCACTTTTATCAAAAATCACTTCATCACCGCCTATGGCAAATACGCGTTTGACAAAGTAGGTTTTCTGCACATGTGGAGGGATAAACACCACCACATCGCCCCTTTTTGGGCGCTCACCCTCAATAAGATGTCCATTACCCTTAAAATCAGGCAATATCGCCACTTCAACCCACGGAATGCGCGGTATAGGTATGCCATAGCTAAATTTTTTCACAAATAAAAAATCACCCTCAAAAAGTGTGCTTACCATTGAGCGAGTGGGAATAACAAAAGCTTGCATCACAAAAAAGATTAAAATTAGCACGATAATAATCGTTCCGCTCCAGCTTGATGCAAACGCACAGAATCTACTCAAGATTTTTCTCATATTTTTGTCCTTTGTTCTAGTCGATAAAGCGCGGCTTTATAGGTGTTTTGCAATAATGTAGCAATGGTCATAGGTCCTACACCTCCGGGCACAGGAGTGATAAAGCTGCACTTTGGTGCGACATTGCTAAAATCTACATCGCCCACAAGTGCGCCAGATTCTAAACGATTAATGCCAATATCAATGACAATAGCGCCTTGTTTTATCATATCTTGCGTAATTAAATTTGGCTTGCCCACACCCACGCAGACAATATCAGCATTTTTGGTATAAGCGCTCACATCACGCGTAAGGATATGGCAGCAGCTCACACTTGCACCTGCATTGAGCATAAGCGCGCACAGAGGCTTGCCAACGATATTGCTCATACCTACAATCACCACATCTTTGCCGCTTACATCAATGTGATAATGTTTAAGTAGATTCATTACACCAAGTGGCGTGGCTGGCACAAAGGTATCTAGATTCACACTTAATCGCCCGATGTTAAAGGGGTGGAAGCCATCAACATCTTTTTGCGGGTGGATTGCCTCAAGCACTTTGGCACTTTGGATATGCGTAGGCAGGGGTAATTGCACCAATATGCCATCGATATTAGGATTTTGATTAAGCATAGCGATAGTAGATAAAAGCTCCTCTTGTGTGATGGTATTTGGCATTTCATGCGTTACAGAATAAATTCCCACGCGCTTACACGCCTTTGCTTTCATTTGCACATACGCACAGCTAGCAGGATTATCGCCTACTAAAATAACGGCTAATCCGGGCGTTATACCTTGTGCGGCTAGGGAGCTAATTTGTTTGTGCAAATCCTCTTCAATCATCGCACTTAAGGATTTGCCATCGAGTAAAGTCATTTTAAAGCCTTTGTGATTGTGGTTTTGCTATTATAATACAAGATATTAAAAAGATTGTTGAAGTGAGTGCGTATGATAAGAAAAATGCTATTAATTATGGCTGTGCTAGGCATTTTTTGGGGCATTGCTAGAGCAGATGAAGGGCTTTTATCCCAAAATGAATATGGCAAAAATCTCTATGAGAATCCACGCGGCATAGCATGCAATAAATGTCATGGAAATAATGGAGAGGGCAGCATTATTGCGCGCTATAAGCATAAAGGTGTGGAGAAAACCCTGCTTGCGCCGCGTATTAATAATATCGAATTTAGCATTTTTCAGCGTGCGTTGCGCAAGCAAAAGGGCGTTATGCCTGTATATTATCTCACAGATGAGGAGATTACAGCCATTTATATGTATCTTTATCGTCCATAAAGTGCTATAATGCGCCAGATTCTATGTAATGCCGCACTTGTTGCACTTGCGCGCTGTGCAATCAAGCCTTGTGGGCAAGTGAATCGCCCTGCGCGCCCTCAAACTAGAAAGTTATAGCTGCTTTAAGCATCTATCAATTTCATATTTTAGAGGCTAGATTCTATAAATAATGGGAGAGTGCATGACAAGTATTATAAATATCGGTGGTTTAGAATCTACTTTCCACCTTATTGGGCTAGCTATGGTTACTATCATTGCTGTGCTTAATCCTTTTGGCAATTTGCCTCAATTTATTGCCATGACAGATGGCATACACACGCTTTTACGACAAAAGCTCTTTCGCAATATCCTTTGGACAGCATTTTTAATCGTGCTAATTTTTTTGCTCACAGGCTCATTTATTATGCAGCATCTCTTTCGTGTGAATCTAGATTCTGTGCGTGTGGCTGGGGGATTAATCCTTGTGGTTATGAGTATGAAAAGCCTGCTTTTTTCAAGCACAAAAAAGGATTTTTCAGATTATAGAGGCTTGAAATTTGATGAGCTTTTTAAGCGCAGCATTATCCCTATGGCATTTCCTATGCTTGTGGGTCCCGGGACGCTAGCAAGTGTGATTGTGATTGCAGAGGAAAGCGGTATGTTTGTGGCTATTAGCGCTGTGGTTGCAAGCTTTGTATTTTTGTTTGTGCTATTTCATTTTTCTGCGATGATTGAGCGCATTTTGGGCAAACTGGTGCTATATGTGCTTTCTCGCATTGCACTTGTATTTATTGTGGCTATGGGCATACAGATGATTATTGTGGGTTTAAGGGGGCTAAAGGTGTTAAGCCCATTAGGATAATTTAAGCTTTTTCCTTATAATGGCGTATTTTAATCCACAAAAAGCGAGTGTGTATGCAAGAGAGAATTTACAATCCTAAGGATATAGAATCTAAGTGGCAGCGGTTTTGGGAGGAGCATAAGAGCTTTGAACCGCACAATATAGATTTGCAAAAAAAGAAAAAATATATCCTTAGTATGTTTCCCTATCCTAGCGGCGCTATCCATATGGGGCATGTGCGTAATTACTGCATAGGCGATGCTTTGGCTAGATATTATCGACAAAATGGCTTTAATGTCCTGCACCCTATGGGTTGGGACGCTTTTGGTATGCCTGCTGAAAATGCCGCTATCAAACATAAAACACACCCAAAAGTATGGACTTATAGCAATATTGATGCGATGAGAAAAGAGCTAAAAAGCCTTGGGCTTAGCTTTTCTAAAGAGCGTGAGTTTGCTACAAGCGATGAGGTTTATACTAAATTTGAGCAAGCATTTTTCATTCAAATGTGGGAAAAAGGGCTTATATACCGCAAGCAAGCCTATCTTAATTGGTGTCCAAATGATAAGACGATTTTGGCTAATGAGCAAGTCATTGAGGGCAAATGTTGGCGATGTGATACGCCTGTGGTGCAAAAGCAGATGAGTCAATACTACATTAAAATCACAGCTTATGCAGAGGAGTTATTAGGCTGCCTTGATGAGCTAGAGGGGCATTGGCCGCCTCAAGTGCTCAATATGCAAAGAAATTGGATTGGTAAATCTAGGGGATTAAACTTTGCTTTTTCATTAAGCGCAGATTCTGTGCTAGGGGATATAAAGGAATTAGAGGTTTTCACCACGCGCCCTGATACCATTTATGGCGTAACTTACTGCGCTATTGCGCCTGAACACCCCATTGTGCAGTATTTAGTGGAGAATAAATTGCTAGATTCTCACATTATAGAATCTATTGAGCGCATTAAAAATACAGCCGCGAGGGAGCGCGCGCAGAGCGAAAAGCTAGGCTTTGATTTGGGGATAAAGGTCATTCACCCACTCACACAAGAGGAATTGCCCGTGTGGGTGGCAAATTTTGTGCTTATGGATTATGGCTCTGGCGCGGTTATGAGTGTGCCAATGCATGATGAGCGGGATTTTGAGTTTGCTAAAAAGTATGATTTGCCCCTAAAATGCGTGCTTACAGACAAGGCAGATTCTCAAGGGCTAGATTCTAAAAATAATGAGCAGGACACATATTTAGAGGGCTACTTTGAGGAGGGCTATCTTATCAATAGCGGCGAGTTTAGCGGCTTGCACAGCACAGAGGCAAAACCTCGCATTATTGCACATTTTGAGAATCTAGGCAGGGGGAAGGGCATTATTAATTATCGTTTGCGCGATTGGGGAGTGTCAAGGCAGCGATACTGGGGTGCGCCTATTCCTATGGTGCATTGTGAGTATTGCGGCATTGTGCCTGAAAGTTTTGCGCATTTGCCCATTACTTTACCCGATGATGTAAATATCGATGGCGAGGGCAATCCACTTGATAAGCACCCCACTTGGCGCGATTGTATCTGTCCAAAATGTGGGCGCAAAGCCCGCAGGGAGACAGACACTATGGATACTTTTGTGCAATCAAGCTGGTATTTTCTGCGCTACACTACGCCCAAAGATATGTGGGAGAAAGAGGCATTTGATAAGGCGCATTTGGCGTATTGGCTGAATGTTGATGAGTATATTGGCGGGATTGAACATGCGATTTTACATTTATTGTATGCGCGATTTTTTACTAAAGTGCTGCGCGATTTGGGGTATATTGAGATTAGTGAGCCTTTTGCTAATCTTTTAACGCAAGGCATGGTGCTTAAAGCAGGTGCGAAAATGTCAAAAAGTAAGGGCAATGTCGTTAATCCTAATGATATTATTGCGCGCTATGGAGCAGATACAGCGCGTTTATTTATACTCTTTGCCGCGCCGCCCACACGCGAGCTAGAGTGGAATGATAGCGCAGTGGAGGGGGCTTATAGATTCTTAAAGCGATTGTATGAGCGCACACGCTATATAGAATCTATGCGTAAAAAGCCTACAATTGCGCACGATACACTCACAAAAAATGAGCAATACGCGCGCCAAAAGGTGTATGAGGCGTTGCAAAAAAGCTATGATATTTTTAATAAAAAACAAAGCGGATATGCTTTTAATACGCTTATTGCTGCGAGTATGGAGGCTTTTAATGCCCTAAATGAGCAGGAAAATACGCAAGTGTGGAGTGAGGGATATTTTGTGCTATTGCATATTTTAGAACCCATTGTCCCGCATATTTGCTGGGAATTAAGCGAGCAGTATTTTGGGCGGGCTAATTTTGAGCCAATAGCTATAGATGAAAATGCGCTAAGCAAGCAAAGCGTGGTGTATGCCATTACTATTAATGGCAAAAAACGCGCTGAAATGGAAGTGGCTTTAGATGTAAGTGAAAAGCAAATTATTGCGCAGGCTAAAGCGCATGTGGCAAAATGGCTTGAGAATGCGCATATTCGCAAAGAAATCATCGTGCCAAATAAGCTTGTAAATTTTGTATTAGGCTAGCTATGGCGAGAAATAAACAAATAATATCTCAAAGGCAAATCGTATCTAAAAGCGCGCGATTATGGACTTTTATTGCATTAGCCATATTTTTTATGCATGGTTGTGGATATATGCCTGTTAGTCATTATGCGCAAAGTATTTTTAATGATGGTGTGTATGTGGAGATTGTCGTTAATCCCTCCGTGCCAGAATCTAGCACAGGTGTTAAAGATGCGGTAAATAATGCCATTATCAAACGATTTCATAGTAAATTAAAAACTAAACAAGAAGCCCAAAGTTTTTTAAAAATCGATGTTCAGAGCATTACTCAAACGCCAGTAGCCTACAATCAACAAGGCTTTGTGAGCTTTTATCGCACCAATATCGTGCTTGCTTTTCACTTTGAAAATGCTCAAGGTGAGAGCTTTGATGTAACCAATACGGGATATTATGATTATAGTGCGGATTTTACTTCAACTATCGTGCTTGACCAATATCGTTTAGAATCTATCTCAAATGCGACAAATCAAGCCCTTGATAAATTTATCTCCCAAGTGGCTTATTATGGAGAATTTTATAATGAAAATCGATGATATTTCGCACAAAGCCTTACAAAGGCTGCATTTGCTTAAAAAAGCCCCCACGCCTGCGGCTTATTTTGAGGCATTTTATGAAATAGCTCAACGCGAGGGTGTAGCGCAGATAGAGGAGTTAAACTGGCATACGCAGTGGCTGCATAAATTTGATATATCTGCGCAAAATCAGCTTAAAAATGCGCGTAATCCTAACGAGTTTATTGATATATTAGCGCGTTTGTTAAAAGAGTCTAAGCAGGAGTGTTCTATCGAGCATACACAGCAGTTAAAGGGGCTTATTAGGCGGCTTTTGGGCGTTATTGCCGATGTGTTTTCTATTGGCGCAAAAAATAAATATCACTTTTTGTTCCGCTTAAATCATTTAAGCAATCTTGAGGAGACTAAAAAGCTTATTACTTATTGGGATAATTTTCGCGCCTCTAAGGTGCATTTGAGCGTGCTTAAAAAACTTTCAAGCATCATTGCTCATATGCTGCGTATACCAGATAATAAAGGAGCTATTAGCAAAGAGGCATTAGAGATTTCCTCAATGCTTATGATGCATAGTGAAAATTTAATTGATGCACATTTGCTTACCCGTGTGGAGCAGCTGCTAGGGATTAAGAGCGAGGGAGATTTGATTATGCCTTTAATGCGCGATGAGGATTTAAGGCAATCTTGTATAGCTATTTTTGGCGTGAATGACTTGCGCGCGCAAACAGATGGGCATATTGATACGCATAAAGCCACTAATAAGGCTATGGAGATTTTAAGAAAGATATGCTTAAATGCCTTAGGTGAGGGGACTTTAGTGGGGAATTATAAAAATGGCTTTGCTTTTATGTTTAAAGATATAAGCGCGCAGCATTTATTAGATAAAATGCAGCCTATCGCCGCGCAGCTGCAGGCGCAGAAATTTTCTTATCAGGGCGTGCTTTTTACCTTTGGCTTTGCTATTAAGGTAATTGAGGGGAAGGACTTTAGCTCTATTGCTGCGCTTCAAGCCCAAGTTCTGCACACGCTGCAGCATATATAGAATCTAGCCTTATGCATATGCCTACATTAGATGAAGTCTTGCGCCATAAGGGCGCGGAATACGCCCCCTTTGATGTTACACGCGTGCATAGAATCTATAAGGATATAGCGCCTATTTTTGGCTTTAATGATATTTATGGTGCGCGCTGCAAGGTTATTCGTATTATTGGCACTAATGGCAAGGGCAGCAGCGGGCGATTTATCACTATGGGTTTAGCTCAAAATGGCAAAAGCGCGCTGCATTTTAGTTCGCCACATCTTTTTAGATTTAATGAGCGCTTTTTTGTGAGTAGTGCGCATTTTAAAGGTGATGTGAGTGATGAGATGCTAGAAAATGCGCATAAAGCGCTATGGCGTATAGAATCTAGCCATGAAGCGAGTTATTTTGAATATGCGACTTTTTTAGCCCTTGTGCTTGCTATGGAGAGCGAGTATCTTGTTTTAGAATCTGGCGTGGGCGGAGAGTTTGACTCCACTTCTGTGCTGAATGCGCAAGCAAGCCTTTTTACGCTTATTGGGCTAGACCATCAAGAAATGCTAGGCAATAGCATAGAGCAAATCGCGCTCACAAAGCTTAAAGCAATGAGCGGGCATGTGATTGTGGGCAGGCAAAATGAACGCGCAGTGGAGAAGCTTGCGCTTGAGATTATAGAATCTAAAAGCCTATGTGGCGAGCTGTGGCAAGATATTAGCACGCACCCACGCCTCAAAAGTGAGCAAAATGCTATGGAGGGCTATGCGAAAAAGTATAATTTGCCTGCATTTTTACGCGAAAATTTATATAATGCTATGCGCGTGCTAGATGTTTTTGGAATGAAATTTGATTTTGCTCACTTAGAGGCACTTAGTTTGCGTGGCAGATGCGAGCGTGTGGCGGCTAATATTGTGCTTGATGTGGGACATAATGTCGATGGCGCAGTGGTCTTGCGCGAGTATTTGGGCGCAAAAAGAGTGAATCTAGTGTATAATAGCTATGCGGAAAAGGATATCGAGGCGATTTTAAGCCAACTTTTACCTATCATTAAGAAAGTTTTAATAATATCTGTGGAAAACTTCAGGATTTGCCCAAGGGATAGATTGATTAGAGCTTTGAAGGCGCTAAAAGTTGCTTATGAGGACTTTAATATACATAAGATAAAGCCAGATGAGGACTATCTTGTGTTTGGCTCTTTTAGCGTAGCTCAAGAATTTTTACGACAATATGAGGATTTATAAGTGCAAGATAAATTGATGATTTCTATTATTGATGATAATGGCTCAAGGCAATTTAGCGTGCATCGCTTGGTGCAAAAGGTTGCTCTTTTCACGCTTATAGGCATTGTGTCTATTGTGATTTTGTATTTTGTTATGGCGCATTTTTTGATGAATAAGCTTGAGGTGATTTTGGCAAACAATACCCAAGTGCGCGAGAATTTTCAAAGTATTTATGAGAAAAATAGTGAGCTAGAGCGCAATATTGATTATAAAACAAGTGAGCTCTTTAAGGTGAGCAGCAAGATTAGCGAGCTTGAAAGCATTGTGAATGTGCGTAGAAGCAAAAGCGGGGTTTATAATAATCAAGATATCAATCTAGATTCTCTCTCATCTCTCCAAAAAGATATGATTTTAAAGATTATCCCTAATGGCAATCCAGTGAGCGAATTTGCCGCTAAGGCTTTCCCTAGCAAGAGCGCTTCTATTTACACCATTGCTAAAGATACGCCTGTGTATGCTACGGCAAATGGCATTATAGATTCTGTGCGAGTGGCAGGGAATGGCAATCATTTTATGCAGATTCAGCACTCTTATGGCTTTACTTCAAATTATGGGCATTTGGGTAAGGTGCTTGTGCAGAAAGGTGATTTTGTAACTAAAGGGCAGATTATAGGATATAGCGGAAATGGGGGGAATTTGTATTATGATTTGCGCTTTATAGATTCTGCGCTTGAAGTAGCAAGCTACACAGATTGGAATAGCGATAATTTCGCTCAAGTCATTGGCGTAAATAGTGCTATTGACTGGAAAAGCTTAGTGTGGGCGCTTGATGACATTATTCAGCTCAAAAACTATCGGGTAAGCTATCAGGGCGATGATATATTTAATTACTAATTAATCTGCATATGAGCTCTAGCCGCCTTGTTCTTATGATTACCGACCAAAATGGGTCGCGGTATTTTAATGTAAGCTCCATTTTCAAACAAATTAGCCTCTATCTTATTACTTTTATTCTTACGCTTATGGTGTTTGGTGTGGTGTCTATTAGCACCTTTAGCGCAGAAATTGAAAAAATGTCTTTGCTTAATGAAGCTATTACTAAACGTTATGAAAAAATGCTTGCCAAAAACGAAGCTCTAAATATTCAAATCGAACAAAGAACAGAGGAAATGACGCAAGTAGATAATCGCGTGGGTGATTTGGAGAGCATTATTGGCGTAAATAGTGAGCATACACATGATGGCGAAAATAATCTTGAGCATCGCATAGATGCAGCCTCACTCACGGGTACACAAAAGGCATTTGTGATGAAATTTGTCCCAAATGGCTATCCAATGGAGCGTTATGACCGCATTTCTGCAGATTTTGGCTATAGGGTTCACCCACTTTTTTTTACGCGTCATTTGCATACGGGCGTAGATTTTGCCACCCCCATAGGCACGCCAGTATATGCTACAGCCGATGGCGTGGTGAATGCGGCTAGTTTTTCAACAGGTGGTTATGGTTATCTTGTTAAAATAGACCATTCGCTTGGATTTATGACTTATTATGCTCATTTGAGTAAAATAGTGGTGCAAAAAGGTATGTTTGTCAAGCGAGGGCAGCTTATTGCTTATAGCGGCAATACCGGGCAAAGCACAGGTCCTCACCTGCATTATGAGATAAGATTCTTAGGCAAAGTGCTTAATCCTAAGAGTTTTATGGATTGGCAGATGAGCAATTTTGATTTAATTTTTGAAAAAGAAAGGAGTGTAGCATGGCAATCTTTGTTAGCGACAATAAACAACTTGATGGAGTAAGCCAATCAGGCGGAGGGGCGACTATCATCGCGCAAGGCACGAGAATTAAGGGAGAAATCAACACAGATTGTCGTTTGCACATTGATGGAGAGTTTGAGGGCGATATTCACTCCAAAGATACTGTGATGGTGGGCAAAAGCGGCTTAGTGCGCGGTGATGTAAAGGCTAATTCTTTAATTGTGAGCGGGCGATTTATTGGTAATGTAACCTCAAGCATGCTTGAGATTAAGCCTCAAGGGCGTGTAGAGGGCATTGTAGTAGCAGGTGAATTTGTCATCGAGCGCAAGGGTGTGTTTATGGGAGAAAGCAAGATTAAAGATTCAAAGCCTAATATCGCTTCTCTTGAATTACCCAAAAAAGATAAATAATTGCTTGGAGAAGTTTGGTGCAAGCCTCCTTATATAAGCTTTTGCAGCATACTTCTCTATCCTTTAATCTCCTTTTAGTTAAAGATTCAAAACAAGCGCAGCAAGCTTATGAAGTCTTTAAGCTTTTTACAAAGCCAAAAGCCTTTATCTTGCCTGAATTGCGCATTCACTTTGGTGATGACTTAAGCTCATTTCGCGAGGAGTTTTTAGAAACGCTAAGCGTGCTGCGCGCATTTTATGCAGCAAATGAGCCTAAAATGCTCATCTCCCCTATTTCTAGCGTGCTTTATCCTCTGCCAAAGTCTAATGTGCTGCAAACTTTTATGCTTTCACGCACGCAATGCTATGATATAAATGCGCTAAAAAATCGCATTATAGAATCTGGCTATGAATGTGTAGATGTGGTGGAGCTTGAAGGGGAAGTGAGCTTTAGAGGGGAGATTATTGATATTTTTATGCCCCATTGCGAGCTGCCTTATAGAATTGTGTTTTTTGATGATGAGATTGAAAGCATACGCACATTTAATACCGCCACACAAATGAGCAATCCCACAGAAATCCAAAGCCTTGAGCTTGCTCCAGCGCTTTTTTGTCTAAGCCAAGCAGAGAGTAGCGATATACAATCTCAAGTTGCGCAGAGTGATTTTGAGGGCTTTAATAAAGATATTGCCTCATTTGGCTTGTGGTTTTTGGGAGAGCGCGCACATTTTCTGCCTTTAGCGTATAAAAGTGTGCTTACTCCCTGTGCGCTTAAAGAAGCACAAGAGATTTATGAGCTAGATTCTATGTCGCACGCGCTTAGCTTTGAGCAGATACAATCTTTGCCATTATGTGAGCAGCCAGAGGGGTATAGCGATATACTTTTTAATCCTATAAATTTAAAATCTATGATACACGCCCACCCACAGCGCAAAATCACGCTACTTGTGCAAAATGATATTAAGCTTAAAGCCTTTGATATTGATACAAGTGGGCTGCATATAAAGCACTCTAGCGCGGTTGTTAATCTCATCACTCCAGATGAACTAGTGCTTTCGCTCAATACTTTTACACCCAAAGCTAAAGCCAAAAAGCCCACTTTAAAGCTTAATGAAATCTCTCAAGGCGAATATGTGGTGCATAGCGAATATGGCGTGGGGATTTTTCAAGGTATAAAGCAAGCGCAGATTCTAGGCATAGTGCGGGATTTTATAGAAATTGCATATCAAGGTGAGGACAAGCTTTTATTGCCGGTTGAAAATCTTAATATGATTGATAGATATGTGGCAGATTCTGGGCAGATTCCTATGCTTGATAGACTAGGGAAGGGCAGTTTTGCCAAACTTAAGCAAAAGGTAAGAGTAAAGCTCTTAGAAATTGCAAATGGCATTATTGAGTTAGCCGCAAAGCGCAATTTGCTTAAAGGCATTCATATTGATACGCATAATCCCGCACTTGCCACATTTGAGCATACTTGCGGCTTTGAGCTTACAGCCGACCAAAAGCGCAGTATTAGCGAAATCTATGCAGATTTATCATCTGGTAAGGTTATGGATAGGCTACTTAGCGGTGATGTGGGGTTTGGTAAAACAGAAGTGGCTATAAATGCTATGTATGCAGTGTATCTTTCAGGCTATCAAGCGGCGATGATAGTGCCTACCACACTTTTATGCGCACAGCATTATCAATCCTTGCTTACACGCTTGCAAGGTAGTGGCGCGCGCATAGCGCGATGTGATAGATTCTCAAATCAAAAAAAGCAGCTTTTTGCAGCGCTTAAAAATAAAGAAGTTGATATTGTCATTGGCACGCACGCGTTGCTAGGGGCTGAATTTGCTGCTCTTGGGCTTATTGTGGTTGATGAGGAGCATAAATTTGGCGTGAAGCAAAAAGAGCGCATAAAGCAGCTTTGTGCCAATACACACCTACTTAGTATGAGTGCTACGCCCATACCCCGCACACTTAATATGGCGCTCTCACACATTAAATCACTAAGCTCGCTGCAAACTCCGCCTGTGGATAGAATCCCGGTTAGAACTTTTATCAAAATAGGCAAAGATTCACTGCTTAAAGAAGTGATTTTGCGCGAGCTAAGGCGCGGCGGGCAGGTATTTTATATCCATAATAATATTGCTAGCATTGATAAAAAAGCTAAAGAAATTAATAAGCTTTTACCCACGCTTAAAATTGCCATTTTGCATTCACAGATTGATAATGCTTCAAGCGAGCGCATTATGCTTGATTTTGCCAACAATGCCTATAATATGCTGCTTTGCACAAGCATTGTAGAATCTGGCATTCATTTGCCTAATGCTAATACCATTATCGTAGCGGGCGCGGATAGATTTGGCATTGCAGATTTGCACCAGCTGCGCGGGCGTGTGGGGCGCGGGAGCAAAGAGGGCTTTTGCTACTTTTTGGTAGATGATTTAGATTCTATAACGCCTGAGGCAAAGAAGCGCCTTATGGCGTTAGAGAAAAACTCCTATCTTGGCAGTGGCGAAAATTTAGCATATTATGATTTAGAGATACGCGGCGGGGGAAATTTGCTAGGGGAGGCTCAAAGCGGGCATATTAAGCATATTGGCTATGGATTGTATTTGCGTATGCTAGAAGAGTGTATTAATTATCTAAGTGGCAAGGGCAATGTGCAGAATACGCAATGTGATTTAAAAATTAATCTTAATGCCTATCTTAATCCCGAGCTTATCGCCAGTGATAAACTGCGCTTAGAGCTGTATCGCAGACTTTCATTATGCGAGGAGATAAGTGAAGTAAATGATATAGAATCTGAAATCTTTGATAGATTTGGCAAACTTGATGCGGTGAGCGAGGCATTTCTTGAGCTTATTCGCATTAAAGTGTTAGCTAATAAACTTGGATTAAAGCAGATTATGCACTATGGGCAGAATATTACTTTTGTATATGCTGATGATAGCAAGCAGAGTGTGAGCGCACCGAGCAAGGATTGGGACGATGTGCTAGGGAGTATTATGGTATTTTTGCGTCAAATGCTGCAAAAACAGCAAACACAAGGAGCGTAAATGGCGTGTAGATTCTGTGAGAAGATTAAAAAACTGCGTAAAGTCGATGTGCTGCTGATTATATGCATTTGCCTTTTTTTATATATTGGTAATCAAATGCAACTTAAATCCTACCGCGAGCAAAAAGAGCAAGCCCGGCACAAAAATGAGCAAAAGCCAACTCAAGCAGTGCAGCATAATCTTATGCCTGAAAAAAGCGAGCAAGAGAGGCTTAAAGCATATGAGGATTTGCAGCGCAAATGCTACTTTGGGCAAGATGCTAAGGCATGCGATGAGTTGAAAAAGTATTAGATTCTATAATTTTATAAAAAGGAGAACAAATGAAATTTTTGCTTATTCTGCTCGCACTGCTTGTGCTTGCGTATTTGATTGTGCGTCCCTTGCTTAAATCTTATAGGAAAGATAAGCATGATGATGCGCAAACAATGTATCAATGCGCGCATTGTGGCGTGTATGTCTCCGCTAAAGAGGCATTTTTATCAAATGGGGCGTATTTTTGCTCTAAAGAATGCTTGCAAAAGGGCAAAGTATGATTATTATTGGACACCCAGCTATTACATATAGCCCTTTTGTAAAGGTTAGCACTATTGCAGATATCAGCCATGTGCCGCACACTTGCATGGTATGGTTTGATGGTGGAGGGCAAAAGAATGGCTTTGAGCTAGCCGCGCACTGCCACAATAATGAAGTAAATTATGCGGTGATGATACACTCCATAGAGGAGCTGCTCATATATGCTAATCTCACACCTCAATACCTTATCCTAAGCGCGCGCCATAAGCCTAAAGCCTATCAGCGCATTATTGAGCATTATTTGCTTGACTGCAAGCTATTATGTGTTGTAAAATCAAGTGCGCAGTTGCCTAAAATCGCGCAACTTGGCATTGATGGAGTGATTTTTAAGCAAGTTTTAGATAGTATGTAGATTCTATACTTTAGAGAGGTGTCCGAGTGGTTGAAGGAGCACGCCTGGAACGCGTGTAAAGTGCAAGCTTTCGAGGGTTCGAATCCCTTCCTCTCTGCCATGACCGCATAATCTTACATTAAATCTCATTGAAATAATAAAAGCACACCTTAGCCTGCAAAATATAGAATCTAGCCTTTATCTACAAATCACGACCACACTTATAATAATAAATGCGATTTTCTCGCACGAAGCATTCCTCTACGCTCATACTTGGCATTTCTTGCCGAAAGTTTGAGCCTTTGTAGAATAAAAAATATCCATCGCTTGTTAAAAATTTACGAGAGAGCGCGATAAGCTCCTTAGCGTCCATAAGTGCGCGCGAGGTGATAAGCTCGATATTATTCACATCTGCAATTGGCACATTTTGAATACTCACAGGAAGCACCTCCATATTACTAAGCCCTAACTCTAAGGCAATATTATGCAAAAATGAAGCGCGCTTAGCACGCGGCTCAATAAGAATAAAATGCGCATTTTTTTTCGCAATAGCAAGCGGCACAGCCGGAAATCCCCCGCCAGAGCCTATGTCCATACAGCTTGTGAAATCATCAATAAACTTAAGCGGATAGAGCGAATCAAAGATATTTTCCTCCACAGATTCTATACTGCTAGCGCCTGTGAGGTTATGAATCTTAGTCCACCGCAAAAGCTCCTGCGCAAAGATACTAAACTGCTCAAAACAGGAGCTTGGGAGGTTAATTTTATTCTGCTGTAGCTTTGTTTGTAAATCTATCATAGTATGAGCATTCCATCACCATAGGAGTAAAATTTATAGCCCTCTTGCAGTGCAATTTCATATAGTCTTAAGCATTCTTTGCGCCCTATCATCGCACTTACAAGCATTATAAGACTGCTTTTTGGTAAGTGAAAATTCGTAAGCAAATAATCCACGCGCCGCAAGTTTATACTCGGGTATAAGAATATATCGCACTCTCCTTGCAAAATTTTATATTTAGCATAATATTCCACACATCTCGCGCTTGTTGTGCCAATACAAAGCACCTTGCGCGCGTTATCAATGGCTTTGGCGCTTTGAGGGGAGAGACTAAAAGATTCTGTGTGAATGTTATATTGGCGAATATCAGGGCAATCCACGCTTTTAAATGTCCCAGCACCTATGTGCAGCGTGATAAAGCAAGTTTCAAAGTGCTTTTTAAGTGCCTCCATACTTTGCTCACCAAAATGCAAAGAAGCCGTAGGGGCGGCGATTGAGCCGATAGATTTAGCAAAAATGCTTTGATAAAAGGCTGCATCTTGGGCGTTATACGCCTTTTTGTCGCGTTTAATGTAAGGTGGTAGCGGGATATGCCCATAATCATTGAGCATACAAAGCACTTGCGGATATGTAAGAGGGAGCGTATTTTGCGTAAATATTACCTCGCGCATACCATTATCATAGCACGCCTGCACGATAGCGATTATAGAATCTACCTTTGCAGATTCTATATTTATAGAATCTATATCCATAGAATCTAGGCTGCGTGTGAGCATAAGCCTATCGCCGCATTTTATGCGCCCTTTAATCTGCACAAGGTAGCTTGTGGCTTCTTGTGGGCTGCTAGATTCTATAATGGGCTTGTGAAAGAATATTTCATATTGCTTTTGGCTTGGAGCGTTGTGAGTGAGCTTGTGCGCGTAGATTCTAGCTTTTAAAACTTTGGTATCGTTAAAAACAAGCAGCGTATCCTTAGGCACAAAATCGCTAAAATGATAAAAGTTACTATGTGTGATTTTTCCACTTTTGCGCTCATACACAAGTAATTTTGCGCTTTCTCTAGGCACAGATGGGCTTTGGGCAATGGCGTGTGGAGGAAGCGTGTAATTATAATTATCTAGCACAAAATCATCATAAATTTGGCTCATTCAGGCTTAGTTTCCTCACTATGCTCATCTACAAAGGGATTTACAAATTTTAACACCAAAATAGAAAGACCATACAGAATGCTTAAAGGAATGGCTAATAGAATCTGCGAAATCACATCAGGCGGGGCAATAATAGCTGCGATGATAAAAATAATTACAATGGCGTATTTGAAAAAATCTTTCAAACTTTTATCAGTGATTAGCCCCACTTTGCCCAAAAAAAAGCATAAAACAGGCAGTTCAAAAGCTATGCCAAAGCCGATGATAAGCCGAATAAAAAAGGCAAAGTAATTTTCCGCTGTGATGTAGGCTTCAAATTGATTATTCCCAAAAAGCAAGACATTTTTAATCAAAAAAGGCAAGATTCCAAAGTAAGCAAACACCACGCCAATGCCAAACATAGTCGTGCCAAAAATCATAAAGGGGATTACCACCTTTTTTTCATGTTTATAAAGTCCGGGCGCGACAAAGACCCATATTTGCCAAAAAATTACAGGCATAGAGATAATGAGTGCGGCAAAGAGTGCGGATTTCATCGCGATAAAAATCCCCTCAATCATACCAGAAGCGATGAATTTACCCTTTATCTCGCTGCCCAGCACTTCTGTTAAAGGCATTTTAATAATCTCAAAAATGCGCTCCCAAAAGAAAAAGCAGCCCACAAACACCACAAAAAGCACAGAAATGCTAATAATCAACGCCTTGCGCAAATCCTGTATATGTGGCTTTAAATCTTCTAGCATATATGTTTAATCCTTTTTTGTTTGAGCGCTAGGGGCATTTGGCGTAGATTTTATATTTGCTATAGAATCTGTGGAGGGCGCTTTTGTAGATTCTATAGAATCTACAGAATCTGCAGGCTTATTGTCTGCGCTTTGTGTGTGGCTTGCATAGCTTATTTCGGTATTAAGTGATTGAAGTGTGGAATTTAGCGTTTTGCCCTCTTCAACAAGCGGCTTTGCCTCACTTTGCAGCTCATCTAAAGGCTTACTTATAGAATCTACGCTGATTTGGCGCAGCTCATCAAGCTCTATATCTTTAGTGATTTTATTCATTTCATAGGTGATAGTTTCTTTGTATTTGAGCGTTTCTTTTTTGATTTCGGCTAGTTGAATTTCTTTATCAAAGCTCTCTTTTGCCTCCGCCATGGTTTTTTTCACAGCGCGGAAAAATTTGACAATATCAACGATAGTTTGAGGAAGTTTATTAGGACCTAGAGCGATAACTGCCACGATTAAAATAACTAAGATTTCAAAAATGCCAACACCAAACATACTACCCCTTCTAAAGCTCTGATAGATAAGCCTATGCTGAATACTTATAGAATCTAACCTTTAAATGCGAAGTTGATAAAACTGCGTAAGCAGGTTATAACTTTATACTTTAGGCGCAAAGTGCGGCTATGCCGTGCTTTGTAAGACCACGCGGCTTTCACAAAGCAACAGCGCGGTATTTATAGAATCCAAGAGGGCGTATTCTATAATAAGTTTGGTAACTTTGTATAATGTCTTTCTTGGCTCTTTGGGAATAAAAAATGCTTTTTTGCGTTAAAATACGCCATTTTGTGGATAAAACATAAGGATAAGCAATGATTGATATAAAGGCTTTGGTGAGTGATTTTGAGCAAGTAGCCCAAAGGCTTGCTATTAAAAAAGTAAGCCCAGAAGCACTTGAGATATTAAAAAACTTAGCCCTTACATACAAGCAAACCAAGCAAGAATTAGAAGTGCTTCAAGCCTTTCAAAATAAGACTTCTAAACTCTTTGGCACTTACAAGAGGGAAAATAAAGATGTGGGCGAGCTTAAGAGTATGCTTGATGAAAATAAGGCGCAAATGAGTCTAAAAGAGTCCGCATTGCAGGAGGTGGAGGGGCAATTAGATGAATTTTTATATACCATTCCTAACCTCCCAGATGAAAAAACGCCCAAAGGCGAAGATGAGCATGATAATATCGAGCTAGAGCGCATTCTTAGCCCTAGAGAATTTGACTTTACACCAAAAGAGCATTGGGAGCTAGGTGTAGCAAATGGTTGGATTGATTTTGAAGCGGGTGTGAAGCTTGCAAAAAGCCGCTTTAGCGTGCTGCGTGGAATGGGCGCTAGGCTTAATCGCGCGCTTATTAATTTTATGCTCGATTATAATCAAAAAGCGGGCTTTGAAGCGGTTGTAACGCCGCTTATTGTGAATGCCCGCGCACTTTTTGGCACGGGGCAGCTGCCTAAGTTTGAGGAGGATATGTTTAAGGTAGATTCTCAATTTGAGCAAGAGCAAAGCGAGCATGATTTGTATCTTATTTCTACTTCTGAAATTACGCTTACTAATTTGTATCAAGATAGCATTATTTTGGAGCAGGATTTGCCCATTATGCTTACATCACACACGCCTTGCTTTCGTAAAGAGGCGGGCAGTGCTGGGCGTGATACGCGCGGTATGATACGCCAACATCAATTTGATAAAGTTGAGCTTGTGGCTATCACGCACCCACATCAAAGTGATGCCATGCAGGAAAAAATGCTCCACACTGCTAGCGGAATTTTAAAAGAGCTGCATCTCCCTCATCGCTTTGTGCAATTGTGCGGAGGGGATTTGGGCTTTAGTGCGAGTAATACGATTGATATTGAGGTGTGGCTACCGGGGCAGCAGTGCTATCGTGAGATTAGCTCCGTGTCAAACTGCCGCGACTTTCAAGCGCGGCGTGCAAAAATTCGCTTTAAAAACCAAGCGGGTAAAAACGCCCTTGCGCATACGCTTAATGGCTCAAGTTTGGCTGTGGGGCGCACGCTTATTGCTATTATGGAAAATTATCAGCAGCCTGATGGAAGCATTCTTATCCCAGAAGTGCTGCAAAAGTATCTCTAAATGCGAGAGTAAAGGGCTATTATGGCAGAAGAGCAAGTCATTAATCTTGATGATAATTTAGAGATGGGCGAGAATGAAAATGCAGAAAATGCCGCCCAAACAGAGCAAGCAGAGCAGGGCGAGCAAGCCCCTATAGAGCAGAAGCAAAGTAAACTCCAAGCCCTGCTAGCTCCTATAAAGGCGCGCTTAGAGCCTTATATCCAAATGCTTAAGGAAAATAAGGCGCTAATGATTGGTGTCATCGCCATAGCGGTGCTTATTGTGGTATTTATCGTGCTTATTATTATTTTACTTCTCACCAAATCCACTCCGCCGCAAAATACAGAATCTACACCCATTTCGCGCAAGATTGTGGAGCCAGCCCCCATTCTTAGCGGACAGAATCGCCCAGAGGTTGATGAAACAGAGCTTGGCAATATGATTAAAAAGGCAAACTTGCTCTACACGCAGGGTGATAAAATGGAGGCGCTTAATTTATTTGAAAATATTGCTGCTTACTCACAATCTATTGCTTATTATAATTTGGGGGTGATTAAACTTAAAGAGGGCGATTATAAAAAGGCGATTAACTCCTTTGATGGTGCGATTAATGTAGGCGAAGATATAAGCGTGAGCGCTTTTAATGCCGCGTATGCTGCGTATATGCTAGGGGATATGAATTTGTATGAATATTATTTAGGCATTAGCTCAAGTTATTTATTTTATACTGCTAATCAGCCGCTTTACTCGTATTTGTATGGGTTATTGCAATATTATAAGGGCTTTTATTTTGAATCACTCTCACCATTCTTAAATCCTAGCTCACAAAGCTATGCTAAAGAGAGCAAAAAAATGGCTGCAGAGGCTTTTTTAATCTTTGGCGATGAGTATAATGCACTCGCTCAACTTAAGCAAGTGGCGAATAAAGAGGATAATTTAGCCATTGGGCTTTTGCACGCTAGACTTGGTGAATACACACAAGCAAGGCAGTATCTTTATGAATATCTTGGCACATATGTGGGCGATGCGCGCGCGCTTATGGCATTGCAACTCATTGAGTTAAAAAATAGTAATTTTAAAGAAAGTGCGCTTATTTTAGAGCGGCTCAACGCAAGGGAGGAAGATGCTAAGATTTTTAATGAATATCCCATTAGAGTGAAGCTACGCGATGATTTGTTTGATATTAATTTAGCTCAAGAGCATTTTTGGAATCGCCGCTTTGAGCATAACAAAATACTAGGGTATAAGATTTTATTTTATTATGCGCCATTTTTGGTTTTTGATGCCAAAAATGCGCTAGCCATTATTGAAGATGGCAATATTAATGCGCATGCGAGCAATATTGAAAATGCTAAAAGCACTTTGCAAGAGGGACAGAAAGTCTCTCAAATCAATCGTTCAATCGCACAAGATTTGCGCCTTTTAGCCCTCAATCAAGACATAAGAGAAGTGATTAAATCTATGGAAGAATCGCTTAAGACTTATCCTAATCACTCCGTGCTGCACTATAATTTAGGTTTGCTTTATGCGCAAATGAATGACTTTGATAATGCTTATGCGCATTTTATCCGCGCCTATCATTTGGATAGTAATAATACTATAGCTGCTATTTTTGCCCTTATGTGCGCTGAACTCACTTACAGAGATACTACGCGCTTAAGTAATGCTATCTCTAATGATTTAGCTGAAATTAATTTTAAAGATAAAGTTGAGCATGATTTTTTATTCTCGCTTTTCCGCTATACAAGCGATTCGCCTCAAGATTCACTCGCTTGGTTTGATGATATACAAAAGCAGCCGCTATCAGCTAGAAAGCCTATTTATTACGCGCTAAATGCGGTATATGGGATTTATTATACTAATTCTGCGCAGGTGGTGAATGCATTTGAGGGGATTAAAAAGATTTATACTAAAGATGTAGTAGCAAATACCATGCTCGAGCTAGGCAAGCGATTTGGCAGTAATTTAAAGGATTTTGCACTGCAAATGAATGTGATTTATAAAGAGAAAAATTTAGATATGCGCTCTATTTATTATGGGGCTTCTTTGGCGCGTGAATTATACATTTATGTAGGATTTGTAACAGGCTCTTTGCGCTCTATACAAGAAGAGTTAGAGGCAAAGCTTGTCGTTGAGACACGCACGAGTAATGGCATTTTGCAAGCCTTAGCACTTTCAAATATTTATAGTAATGACTTTGAAAAGGCTTTTGCTATTTATAATTCACTGCTTGATGATATGCATGAAGATGATTCTCAAACACGCTTTTTAGCAGCCATTGCAGCTATGGGGGCAAACCGCCATGAGAATGCCATAGCGCTATTACAGCTTGCTAAGATGGAATCTGCTACTAATTTTGAGGCACGATACGCGCTAGGCTTACTCTATCAAGAGGGCAAAAATATGAAAGCCGCCGTGCAGCATTATGATAAGATTTCGCACACAGATTTTGAGTCTGAATTTTTTGACTTTGAGATTGATACGAGCAATTTGCTTGCACAAGACTACTCAAAGTAGCTTAGAATCTCATATCCGCCCTCTTTAAGATATTTATCTTTTTGCATAAGTTTTAAATCACTTTGCACCATATCTTTAACAAGCGCATTTAAGTCATATTCAGGCACCCAGCCTAATTTTTCTCTAGCCTTACTCGCATCACCGATGAGCAAATCTACTTCGGTTGGGCGGAAATATCGCTTATCTACGCTTACTACCTCCATACCGCTTTGCAGTTTGAAATCCCCCCTGCACGCCTTAATATAGCCTTTTTCATTTATGCCCTCACCCCTAAACTCAACCTCAATACCAAGCTCGGCAAATGCCATTTTGACAAACTCCCGCACTTCTGTGGTTACACCAGTGGCAATCACCCAATCCTCTGCATTTTGCGCTTGTAGAATAAGCCACATCATACGCACATAATCTTTTGCATGCCCCCAATCGCGCTTAGCACTTAGATTCCCAAGATAAAGCTTATCTTGCAATCCTAGCGCGATTTTTGCCACAGCACGCGTGATTTTGCGCGTTACAAAGGTTTCGCCGCGGATAGGGCTTTCGTGATTAAATAAAATACCATTGCTTGCAAAGACATTATATGCCTCGCGGTAATTTACGGTTATCCAATACGCATAGAGTTTAGCACACGCATAAGGCGAGCGGGGATAAAAGGGCGTTTTTTCACTCTGCGGGACTTCTTGCACTAAGCCATAAAGCTCGCTTGTGGAGGCTTGATAGATTTTTGTGTGCTGATTTAAGCCTAGTAATCGCACAGCCTCTAAGATTCTAAGCGTGCCTATGCCATCGGCGTTTGCGGTGTATTCTGGCGTTTCAAAGCTTACAGCCACATGGCTCATAGCTGCTAGATTATAAATCTCATCTGGTTTTGTATCTGCAATAATGCGCGTAAGATTCATAGAATCTGTTAAATCCCCATAGTGCAGGAAAAAATTGCGATTGTCAATATGTGGGTCTTGGTAGAGATGGTCGATTCTATCGGTATTAAAAAGCGAGCTTCTGCGCTTAATACCATGCACCTCATAGCCTTTTTTAAGTAAAAATTCTGCTAAATACGCGCCATCTTGCCCTGTTATGCCTGTAATCAACGCCCTTTTCATCGCTATCCTTTGGATTAAACTTAAAAGCGCGCATTGTAAAATATATTTGCTTAAATGTGTATTGTGTGCCAGAGGGCTTCACGCATCAAAGGCTAAACTCTTAGCAAGGGATTATTGATAGGAGAGGATTATTTTTTGTATAAATCCCCACTTGCGCCAATACATTGCTGGCTGCATTGTCCGCTTGTGCAAATAGTGCGGCACTCAACGCTTTGAAACTCCCCAACAGGCTGCTTTTTACTGCATGCACCCCATACCATTGCACTTATAAATAACAAACACACTAAGGCTACATTTTTCATTTTCACTCCTTTGTATTTATTCACGCTCCAGATTCTATGAATGGGCTTATTTCAAAGCATCTCAAGCATTTTTAGTGCCATTTTATATAAGAATTTATAAAGATTTAATACAATCGCACTTTTTACGATAAGCATAAAAGAGGCAGAGGAGGCTATATGCCACATTCACATTTGCGCGCGCCGCGTTTAAGTGCGGAGTTATTAAAAAAAATCTTTGTCGCAGCGAGTATTCGGCGCTGGAATGACCACGCCACACCTGTGGAATTTGTCGAGCTTGATAAGCAGGCGCATAAAATTGTCATTGCCTATATTTTGGGCAAATATGAGGAGTATATCCGCGATGTGCGCATAGATTGGGAGCGGCTTATTTTGCAATTTTGCTTTGAGTTTTTTGAGCGCGTAGTGCTTACAGATATTAAGCCGCCTGTGTTTCACCGCCTGCGGCAAACACATAATAAAGAATTAGTAGAGTTTGTGTGCAAGCAATTAGAATCTGAACTTAGTCAATATGAGTTTTTCGCGCAAATGAGGGAATATCTTTTAAGCTCAAAGGATAATTTGGAGAAGCAAATTCTTAAAGCCTCGCATTATTATGCCTCCAAATGGGAGTTTGATATTATTTATTATTTTAATCCGCATATGTATGATGTGCAGCATATCCGCGATGTGATTAATAAGGAAGTGGAGGAGCATTATCATCTAGCAGGTATGCAGCAAATTATGCTTTATGAGCAGGTGCGGGAGCTTGTGAGTATGTTTGGGCAGCTAAGATTCCAAAAGCGGTGGAGTCAAACGCCTAGAATCCCAGCTACTTCGGTGCTAGGGCATACGCTTATTGTGGCTTTGAGCGCGTATTTAGCAAGCCTTGATATAGGTTGCTGCAAGCAAATGCGCATTAATCATTTTTTATGCGGCTTATTTCATGATTTGCCAGAAATCTTAACCCGCGACATTATCTCGCCTATCAAACGCAGCGTAAAGGGGCTTGATGAGTTTATTAAAAAAATTGAAGAAGAGGCTGTGCAAAGCAAGATTTTATCTATCGTGCCGCCTAATATAGCAGAGGACATTATTTACTTTACGCAAAATGAATTTAGCAATCGCTACAAAATCGAGCATTTTCATCATATCTGCAGTGCGCAAGATATGCTAGAAAAATATAATTATGATGAGTTTAATGCCGTGTATGGGGAGTTTTTAAAGATTTTTGATAATTTGGGCGCGTATTTGGAAGCCAAAATTTCTATATCGCATGGTATTTCAAGCGATGATTTACGCAGTGGCGCGGAGGGCATTTATCAAAAATGCAAAGATATACAAGTAAATGGCATAGATTTGGGCAAGCTTTTTAGGGACTTTTATTAGGAATATGCTAAAATCCCGCCCTAGATTCTATAAAATCTACAGAATCTATGATGTTCGCATATGGGATTTGCCCAAAGACAAAGACTATGCACATACTTTAAAAGCTAACGCGATAGCGCGGCATGATAGAATCTCACCTCTAAAACTAAGTTGATAGATTAGCTAAAGCTTAAGCTATAACTTTATACTTTGAGGGCGCGCAGGGCGATTCATTTGCCCGCAGACAAAGACTATGCACATACTTTTAAAGCGGCAGGATTTTAGAGATAAAAACGGGGCTTTAAAGCAAAGTGTGCAGGGAGTTTATTAAACATAAATGACCAAACACTTTGCGTATAATCGCCGTTTTTAGCCTAAAAGCCAACGCGATAGCACAGAAAAAGGAGCAAAATGCAATACTCTCTCCCATCTCTTTCTCACTCCACCCCCCCCCCCCGTTAATCCGCTGCTTTGCATTGTCATTCCAGCATTTAACGAAGAGGCAGTGCTAGCAAAAACGCATAAAAAATTAGATGAGCTTTTATCTCATCTTATCACTAGCGGCGAAATTTCAAATAAAAGCTTTATATGCTTTGTCGATGATGGCAGCAGCGATGATACTTGGGCGATACTTAGTCATTTAGTTGCCTCATACGCCCATGTGAGCGCGCTTAAACTCACGCGCAATTATGGACATCAAAGCGCACTTTTAGCAGGACTAGAATATGTAAGCGATAAATGTGATTGTGCCATTAGTATAGATTGTGATTTGCAGCAAGATGAACAAAAAATAAGCGAGTTTTTGCAAAAGTATAAAGCAGGTGCGGACATTGTGCTAGGCATTCGCAATGATAGGGTTACAGATTCTGTAAGCAAAAAATATAGCGCGCTATTGTTTTATAAGATAATGAATCTTATGGGGACAAAGGTGGTGAAAAATCACGCCGATTATCGCCTGCTTAGCGCTAGGGCTTTACAGATTCTAAAAAGCTATCCAGAGGTGAATTTATTTTTGCGCGGAGTGATTATGGATATGGGCTTAAAGCAAGAGAGAGTTTATTTTGATGTTAAACCGCGCTTTGCAGGCGAGTCAAAATATTCTTGGGCAAAGATGCTAAGTTTTGCGTGGAGTGGGATTACAAGCTTTTCTATTGCGCCCCTTAGGCTTGTGAGTATGCTAGGGCTTATATTTTTCCTCTTTTCTTTATGCTATGGCGGATATGTGCTATTTATTAAATTTTTCACGCAAAAGGCTATTTTTGGTTGGGCTTCTACGATTTTGCCTCTATGCTTTTTTAGCGGAATTCAGCTGCTTAGCCTTGGCATTATTGGCGAATATATTGGGAAAATCTATGCAGAATCTAAGCACCGCCCTAGATATTACATAGAATCTATCCTTACTCCCAAAGATTGTGTATAATCCGCTCTTTAAAATTTACTTTCAAAGGAGTGTGAGTGTATTTCAAAAATAACTTAGCGGGGGGGGGGGCAGCAGCTTTTAGTTAAAAACCCCTCTCCAAAGGCTACTAGATTCTATAATGGCTGCTTTTGGTGTGTGGTGTGTGTTTATGCGTTTTGCGTGGCTTTTGGCGCAAATTTTGGCGTGATTGATGACCATACTTTAGTAGAGACGCTGCTAAGGGGCGAGATTATTCCATTTTTTATTCAGCCTAGCATAGGCAGATTCTATCCGCTTGATGGGCAAGAGCTTAATCTTTTAAGCCTTATCTTTGCGCCCAATGCAGCAGTATTTTATACTTTTAACGCGCTGTGTGTGCTTATAGTCATTGGTGCTTTGCGCTATGCTCTAAGAGTGCTTTTGCCCATTATTTTGCAGCAAGATACAGAATCTACGCACTTAAATTTTGCACAAATAAGCTCTGCGCAAGCAAACTTCACGCAAGCTTGCACAGAATCTACGCGCCCAAACAAGCTACACTTTGTCATAGACATCACGCTTTTAGTGCTACTTTTTTCGCCAGCATTTGCTACAGCGTGGCTTAGGCTTTTTGTGCCAGAGCGTATGGAATTTGTATTTTTAAGCCTTTTTATGCTCTCTTATGCCTTTGTGTGGGATTGCAAATACGCCCATAGAGCCACTTTACAGAATCTAGCTTTTATAATGAGCCTTATATGTGCTAATATCGCGCTATACTACAAAGAGACGGCTTTTGCTATGGTGTTTGCCTTTGGCTTTGGTATGGCAGTGTGTGGGTGGAAATCTCAAAGCGCTCGCCTAAAAGGGCTGCATATTGGGCTTATGCTAAGTGCGCTTGTGTGGTTTGTGGTGTATTGCGCGATTATGTTTGCGTATAAAGACACTAGCGGGCGCTATGGAGAGACACACTATGAGAGTTGGCTAGTGATTTTAAAAATGGGCTTTATGGGCTTATGCCATGAGCCATTTTTGTATGGGCTGACCTTTGGCGCGCTGTTTTATAGAATCTATGCCCTCTTTGTGCGCAAAAAGGGCTTTAATCCCCTACTTGATAGCGCAATTCTTGCTAGCTGCACGCTTTTATTAGAATATTTTGTGCTACGGCTTGGCGGCTCGCTGCATTATTGCCTGCCAGCATATATTTTTGGACTTGTGGTGATAGCTTACTGCTTTTATAATTGGTGGCAGATTCTATACGGTAAGATATGGCTTATCGTGCTTTTGTGCTTTTTTGTGGGCAATAGTATGTTTGCTTTTATCTATCATTTTGCGCATTATAAATTTGTGCCAAATAATTTTCAAGCCACCTTGCAATTTATGAGTGATTATACGCACAAATACCCAAATACGCGCATATTTCTTGAGGGCGTGGATAGAGTAAATGGCGTGGAAGTGTATGTGAGCTTTGATAGGTGGCTTAGATTCTATGGGGCGAGTGATTATGACTTTTTTAGCGATAAAGTCCCAGATGTGCGCGTGCAGGGCAGAGGCGATGAAAATGCAAGGCTAAGTGTGTTTAAAAATGATGTGAGCATACCAAAGCACAGCGGGGACATTGTGATTGTAACGCCCTTTAGTGAAAATAACTTTGATACCCCCGCACTGCTTAGTGAAGCTGATGTGATTTTTGAGGCAGATTATGGCTACAATGTGCCGCTATTTGGGATAAAGTCATGGCTTAAGAAACTGCTTACATCTTTTGGACTAGCGCGCGGGGATAGTGTCATTTCGCATAATCTTTATAGTCTGCCGCTGCATTTTTATGTCCTACGCGTGCGCTAGTGGTTTTACTTGAGGCTTTTATGCGCATTATTTTGGAGTTAAACGCTTTGTGGTAGAATAGCCCTTTTCACAAAATTCGCATAAGTTTAGGAGAGGGCGATGAAAGAGCGTTCTTTGCATAAAGCGGGCATATTATATCTTTGTGTGGGCGTTATAAATACCTGCGTGGGATATGGGATAATTTTTGCGCTCATATGGTGCGGGCTTGTGCCTGAAGTGGCAAATGTGCTAGGCTACATCGTGGGCTTTATCGTGTCATATTTCCTTAATAAAACTTTTACTTTTGCGTCCTCAAGCTCGCATAAGCGCGATTTACCTCGCTTTGCCATTTCTATGGGTGTGGCGTATATCGTGCAGCTGCTTGCTATGATGCTAAGTTATAGAATCTTTGAATGGAATGTGTATTTGTGCCAAATTGTTGGCGGCGCATTTTATGTAGCAGTGGGATTTGCTATGAGCCGATTTTGGGCTTTCAAAAAGCCTAAGCAGCCAGATTCTATAAATGCAGATTCTATAAACTAAAACGACTTTGGGCTTATTGTGGCGCATAAGCTTGCAATATTTGTAGTATAAATATTTCTTTAAGGAGGGGGCATGATTATTATTCCAGCGCGCTTGCAATCCACGCGATTTCCGCAAAAGGTGCTGTGCGATATAGGTGGGTTGCCTATGGTGGTGCGCACCGCGCTTAATGCGCAGCAGATTGACGAAGTGGTGGTGGCGTGCGATGATGAGCGTATAGAATCTGCTTGCAAAGCGCATAAAATCCCATGCGTGCTGACAAGCCAAGCGCACACAAGTGGCACTGATAGATGTGCTGAAGCAAGCATAAAGCTAGGTTTAAGCGCAGATGAAGTAGTGATAAATCTGCAAGCTGATGAGCCATTTATAGAATCTAGCGTGGTTAGAACGCTTATAAACCTTATGCGTGAAAAAAACCCCTTTATGGCAAGCCTTGCCAAAGTCATTCAAAAAGAGCAGATTGTGGATTCTAATTTGGTTAAAGTGGTGCTAAATGCGCATAATGAGGCGATTTATTTTTCACGCTCGCCTATTCCATTTTGTCGCGATGAGCATTGTGAGGCGTTGGAGGATTATCCATATTTAGGGCATTTAGGGCTTTATGGATTTTTTGCTAAGAGTTTGCAGGAGTTTTGCGCCCTGCCTAAAAGCCCGCTAGAAGAAATTGAGAAATTAGAGCAACTGCGCGCTTTGTATCATGGCAAAAATATTGCTATGGCAGTGGTGCAGACGCAAAGTGTGGGCATTGACACGCCTAAAGATTATGAGCATGCGCTAAAAAGCTTGCGCGGGATTTAAGATTTATAGAATCTGCTTGAATGGGCGATACATTTGGAGAGTTTGTAGATTCTGTATTATAGAATCTAGTGCAAATTTAAACGAGTAAATAGGAGGGGATAAATGGCTGCAGCAGCTACAACAAGCAAAGTCGATATGCGTAAAAGCTCCATTTCTAGGCTATTTTTTCATTTTTTTATTCCTAATTTGTGCGCTATGCTCGCACTTTCGACTTATTCTACATTTGATGGCATTTTTGTGGGCAAAAAGCTAGGAGAGGACGCACTGGCGGCTATTGGCTTATGCTGGCCTATATTTCCTGCGCTCATTGCTTTTGAGCTGCTTTTTGGCTTGGGAGCGGCGTCAATTGCGGCATATTTTTTGGGCAAAGGGCAGGATAATCGCGCGCGACTTATGTTTAGCTCGGTATTTTATTTTGCCGCTATTTCTTCAATCCTCATTGGCTTAATCCTTTTTATTTATGTTGATGAGGTTGCGCTAGCACTTGGAGCAAATGAGCGTGTAATGCCCTATGTGGTGGAATATCTGCAAGTGATTTTTTTAAGCTCGTTTATTATGATACTTCACCCTTTGCTTGATGTGTTTGTGATTAATGATAATCGTCCGATTTTAGCAATGGTGGCTATGATTGCAGGGTCTTTATCAAATATTGTGCTAAATTATGTGTTTTTGTTTGTTTGGGAGCTAGGTATGTTTGGCTCTGCGCTGGCTACGGCTATGGGGCATGGGATTGGTATGTGCATTTTGCTTAGCCATTTTGTGCGCAAAGTAGGGCGGATATATCTTGTGCGGCGCTTTTCGATAAATGCTGTGCTTGCCTCGGCAAAAAATGGTATCCCACAGAGCATTTCAGAGCTTAGTGTGGCATTTGTGATGATTATGTTTAATCACACGCTTAAATCCCTAGCAGATACGCAGGAGCAGAGCGTGAGCTACCTTGCGATATATAGTATTGTGATGTATGTGGGCGTGGTGTGCTTTACGATTTTGCTTTCTTGCGCGCAGGGCGTGCAGCCTGTGGCGAGCTATAATTATGGCGCGGGCGATATGGCACGGGTGAAAAAAATCTATGCCTTTGGCGTTGGCTTCTCAACTTTGGTTGGCGTAGCGGTGTATGCTGTGTTTATGAGCATAGATGCGTATCTTGTAAAATTATTTTTAAAAGAAGGGCAGGAGATGATTTTAGAGCCAACGCTTGAGGCGATGAAAGTGTATTTTAGCGGGTATATGCTGCTAGGCTTAAATGTGGTGAGTGCGATATTTTTTCAATCCATTCAGCGCCCAAAAAGCTCTTTTATTATCACACTTTCGTATAATCTTATTTTTATTAGCATTTTGCTTTTTGTGCTATCGCATTATTATGGTGTGTTTGGCGTGTGGCTCTCTTATCCGATTTCACTTCTTTGCTCAAGTGTGGTTGTGGTGGGCGTGATATGCTATGAGGCGCACTATGGTGTGCTAGCGCGCAGAAGTTAGCGCAAAATAATTTTTAAAAGGGGAAATATGAACAAAATGGATTTACGACTTACGCTAAACCTCGATAGCGGGGGGGGGGGCAGTCTGATTGTTTAGAAAATAATGCACTAGAGACTAATGAATTTAAGGCGCATTTAGACAAATATTTGCATGATTTAGAGAATCTAAAAATGCAAAATGAAAGCGCGCTTGTAGCAAATGCCTTAAAACCATTCTTTCAAAAGCTAGGATTTGAAGCGCACACAGGGTATAAGCAAAAAAATAATAGCGAAATCGACTTAGCCTTAATGCACGAAAATAAAGTCAAAGTGATAATTGAAGCAAAAAAGCCAGATTCTAAAGATTTTATCACATCACAAAATATAAATGTGAAGTCGCTGCATGAAGCGATACTTTATTATTTTCGCGAGCGCGAGAGTAATCATTATCCTAGCTTTATCATTATCACGGATTTTTATCGTTTTTATATTTTTCATGCGCGAGAATTTGAAAAGTTTTTTTATCAAAATAAGGAATTTAAAAGATTCTATAACGAATGTAATAAGCCTAATTCGCTATTTAAAAATGCAGATTCTAATGATATGAAAACACAAACTTTTTATGATGAAGTAAAACGCATTTTAGATTCTAAAAACTATTAGATTCTATAACTGAAAATGATAAATTATAGAATCTAGCAGATTCTATAACGAGCTGCTTTATATCTTAGGACTTGATGAGTATTTACAAGAGGCATAATAACGCTTATTAAAAGCAAGGCATGCTTTATTATTGCAAGATTTGCTAATTTTTGCAAGTTTTCTGAAAATATTCAAAGATAAGATATAATCTAGTTATTTTTTTAAGGCTTTATAAATGACTACAGAATCTTTTTTTACAAACAATCTATTTAATGACAATATTTTAGAGTTATATAATAAAAATATTATAAATAATATAACGATAGAATCTATTAAAAAACTAGGAGTTGAAAAATCAGATTCTAATTTAGATAAGCTTATAAATCTTTTTTCTACCACGCAAGAGATTGACTTAAAACGAGAAATTACCTCATCTATTGGCAGACAAACAAATAATGATAAAATTTATGAATTTTTAGCCAAAGAAGCCTTTAGTAAGCATTATATGGAAGTGATTTATCAAATGTTTCGCACTTGTCTTTATAAGTCAAAAAATGATATTCGTTTTAAGATTCTAAGGGATAAAATGCTAGAGTTTTACCAAAATGAAGTTATGCAAAAAATGTTTGAATATTACGAATATAAGCAAAGCAAAATCGCACAAAAATCTTTACAAAAGCAAATCACAAAGCCATCACTTTTAATCGGTGATAATCGCACAACTCTTGATAAAATACAAGATAAACAAATTAATCTTATTTTTACTTCGCCACCTTATTATAATGCTAGGCTTTATAGTGATTATGTAAGCTATAAAAGCTATTTAGATTCTATGCAAGAGACATTAAAGCAATGTTATAGAATCTTAGAAGATGGTAGATTTATTTTAATAAATATTTCTCCTGTGATTACAAAGCGAGCTGGGCGAGAGTTTGAGAGCATACGCTATCCTATACATTTTGATTTTCATAGAATCTTGTGTGAAAGTGGATTTTATTTTATTGATGAAATAATATGGATAAAGCCTGAATACTCTGTGCCAAATCGCATAGCTGGATATTTGCAAACAAGAAAGGCTCTAAGCTATAAACCAAATTGCATTACAGAGAGTATTTTAGTGTATCGTAAGAACTCGCCCTTTTTACTTGATAAAAATATTAAAAAATATGATAGAAATTTAATCAATGATAATGAAGTAGATTCTACAAATTGCTGGTATATTAGTCCCAAGGCTAACAAAAATCACCCCGCAGTTTTTCCTCCTTTGCTTTGTGAAAAAGTTTTGAAATATTATTCTTTTAAAGGCGATGTAGTGTGCGACCCATTTGCTGGTAGTGGGACCTTTGGCAAGGTAGCTGTAAAAATGGGGCGAATCCCCCTTTTATGTGAGCAAAATTTAGAATATGCAAAGTTGCTTAAACAAGGTGGATTCAATGCGATTTGATAAAATTATTATTGAAAAAACCATAGAAAAACTTTTAAGCGGACAAGATTATAGAGAAGAGGTAGTTAATGTTATAAATTTAGAATTTTTAGATTTTAGCCTAGATTTTTTTAAGCAAATTTTAAACGCAAAAATGAATGATAAAGAACTAAATTTAAAATGGTATAAAGAGCATTTTATAAATAATAAGAATATTGAACCTAGCCAAGCAGCGATATTTGCAGGTATGAATAAAAAAACTATAAGTAATATTTATGGCAGTGCTACAAAAGAAATTATGATAAATGTGGCAAATGTAAATATTGATTATTTAGAATCTGTTTTAGAATCTTTGGGGAATGATGGTGAAAAATTAGGAATTTGCATAAAAATTTCTTATAAAGATATAGCTGTGGAGTTAAATTTGAATGAAAGCTTACTTGTAATTAATGCTTTGGCTACTAAAAAAATTGCTTTGCGTGGTGGAGCTTGGAGCAGTATAGGTAAAAGGGTAGAAAAGCCTTTAATGTTAGAATTATGCAAAAGAAGTGGCGTTAAAAGCGAGTTTATCAATAGTGAAATTTTTAAGAAAAACGGCGAACTTGACTATGATAGAGAAGTAGATTTTAAACTTTATAATAGCAATAAAAGTAAAGAATATAGAATCGAAGTAAAACTAATGGGTAAGGGAAATCCAGAATCTGCAGATGCAGTCATTGCTAGAGACACACATATCTTTATTGCTGACACTTTAAGCTTACAAAATAAAAATCAACTTAAGGCTTTAAATATTGAATTTTTAGAGCTTAAAAATAATAAAGATTGCATAAAAGATTTTAGAAATATACTTAAAAAATTAGATATACCTTTTAAAGATTTAATATAACGCTAGATTCACGCCCTAAAAGCAAAGATAGAATCAAAGGGCATTCCACTAAAGCAATGGGATATTTCTATCTATCGTGGCGTTTTGACTGGCTATAATCCTGCCTTTATCATTGATACGCAAACTAGAGATTCTATCCTTAAAAAATGCAGCAAAAAGGCAGATTCTATCATTAATGGAAAGAGCGAATTTGAACGCACAAAAGAGCTTATAAAGCCCATTTTACGCGGACGCGATATAAAGCGGTATAGTTATAAATGGGCAGGAGTTTGGCTAATCAATACACATAATGGCTACAAAATAGATTCTAAAACAAAAATACCGCCCATAAATATCGATGAATACCCAGCACTAAAAGCACACCTAGATAGATTCTATCCAAAAATATCAAAGCGAACCGATAAAGGAATTACACCTTATAATCTTAGAAATTGTGCGTATTTGCAGGATTTTGAGAAGCAGAAAATAAGCTGGCAAAGAGTTACACAAGAGCCTAGATTTATTCTAGAATCTGATTTTTATCTTTTAGATTCTATGGCATTTATAATAAGTTATTCGCAAGATGAATTGTATTATTTATTAGGATTTTTAAATTCAAAATTAATTTTTTATTATTTTAAGCATATAGGGCATTTATACTCTAATAAGGGCTTTTTGCTTTCTAATCAATATGTAGAAAAATTTCCTGTGCCAAAAGCCAAAGATATTGACCAAAATATCCACGATAAAATTATTGCACTTGTAAAAGAAATCTTAGAAACTAAAAGCAGAGATTCTAAAACCAACACAAAACATTTAGAATCTAAACTAGATTCTGTAATCTACAAACTCTACGCCCTAACCCCAGATGAAATAAAACTCATAGAATCTTAAAGGATAAAATATGAGCAAAAATGATAAAAAAGAACAAAAGCTATATGAAAATTATGTGAATGAAGTAAATAATAGAATCAAGACTAATCAAGAATCGCAAGATAAAATGATTTTAACTATTTCATCTGCACTCCTTGCTTTGCTACCATTTGTGTTAGAAAAGTTGCGATTAAATTATTTAACACAAACTTTAGTTATATGTTTAATAGTATCTAATACCATTTCACTCATAGCTGTTTTATTATCTTTTTATTTTTGCACCAAAGGAAACAAAGATGATGTAAAATACGCAGAAGAATATTATTTACAACACAAAAATGATTCACTTAATAAAAAAAGTCGTTGGACAAATGCAGGTATATTTTGCAATTCTGTGTCTCTCGTCATGTTTGCTATAACTTTAATAATTTTTGCTACAATCGTCACCATATATTTCTGTAACAAGGAGTAAATATGTCTAATCAAAATAATAAAGCAAATACTGGTAGTGCAAAAATCCAAGATGGCGTGTCTAGTCCTATTATGACAAAAACACCAAATACAAAAGCAAACACCCCAAGCAAACCAAGTAACTCAGGTAGCAAAAAAAATAGTAGTTTAAAAAAATAGAAGCAAACTATCTACCCAGTCTTAAATTGTGGTTTCCACAAAATCCTTAGAATCTAAACTAGATTCTGTAATCTAGCAACTCTACGCCCTAACCCCAGATGAAATAAAACTCATAGAATCTAACCACTAGATTCTATGCTACAATAGCAAGAATTTTTTAAGGAGAAATGCAATGACTTTGATTATAGAAAATGTAAGCACAGATTTAGCCAAGGCGATTAAAAGCGTAGCAAAACTAACAAATGCCAAAATAACAACTAAGCCAAGTGCTAAAAAGCCAAAAGGCGGCGCGCTAAAAGCGGCACTCCAAGAGCTAGAAAATGGCGAATATGAAACATTTGAAAACTTTAAGGCATACAAAAAAGCGATGAAAAATGTATAAAGTGCGCATTTCAAATAGCGATAAAAACCTCGTTGATAACGTGATTGACAAACTCGCACAGGGCAAAATCTTAGAGGCGCAATACAAAAACCACAAACTAAAAGGCGAATATAAAAACTGCGAAGAATGCCACATAAAGCCCGATTTGCTTTTAATCTATAAAAAACACGAAGACATCTTAGTGCTAGTGTGCATCGCACTAGGCAGCCACAGCGACTTATTTTAGCTTAGAATCTAAGCATGAGCTAGATTTAGCATTAAAGCGAGCAAAGGAGATAAAATGAGAAAAGATTTTAAAAGTTTTAAACAAGAGGCGTTGAAAAACCCTGAAGTAAGGGCGATTTATGATAGTTTGAGCGATGAATTTGAGCTAAAAAGTAAGCTAATTTCTTTAAGAAAAGCGGCAAATATGACGCAAGAAGAGATTGCAAAAAAGATGAATACGACTAAAAGTAGCATTTCTCGTCTTGAGAGCTTAAATGCGAAAAATTCGCCTAGTCTTGCTACCCTAAAGGCGTATGCAAACGCACTTGGCAAAAAGCTAAAAGTCGAATTTTTATAATAATTTTTGCAAAAGATTCTATAAAAAATTTAGATTCCATAAAATCCTTAGAATCTAAACTAGATTCCATAATCTACCAGCTCTACGCCCTAACCCCAGATGAAATAAAACTCATAGAATCTAACCGCTAGATTCTATGCTACAATAGCAAGAATTTTTTAAGGAGAAATGCAATGACTTTGATTATAGAAAATGTAAGCACAGATTTAGCCAAGGCGATTAAAAGCGTAGCAAAACTAACAAATGCCAAAATAACAACTAAGCCAAGTGCTAAAAAGC
>NZ_JRPR02000009.1 GCF_000763135.2 Helicobacter jaachi
TCTAGAATCTTGAAACTTTAAGTGGAGTTTAAGTTTCGGTCAGCAGATAAAAATTTGGAGCGGATTGTAATCTACAAAACATAAAATTTGGTTTAATCCAAAAAAAATCTTAGATATAATTTCAAAAATTGTATTACACTAAGTCTCCACTAAAAACTAGCCCTAAGCGAGAGATGATTATGCTTTAAGGGCTAACAACTTCTCCCATAAGTGTTCATTCATAAAGCATTTCCCCCTTAACCAATAGGATTATCTCTCTAAACTCAAAAATACTCGTGTATATTTTAAGAAATATCTATAGAGTGATTTACTCATTCATAAGTCAATGTTCTAAGTTTAATAAGTTTTGCTTTGAAGCTATCTGGTTTTGTTCTAAGTTTTTTTGTGTTGCTTTAAGTTAATTTGTAAAAGGATTCTAAGTTTTGGAAATTCGGATTCTAAGTTTATTTATTTTGCCCTAAGTTGATTGAATTTTGTCTCTAAGTTTGATACATCAAGAATTTATTGAAAGCAAATATAGAATCTATTTTTTAGTGTCTTACTCAATAAATTTTAGAGCAGCAATTTTTATCTTGTTACCCCTAAAAAAATGATTTATCATTTTTGACTACTTAAACTCCGTGTGTAGCGGTACTTCATCGCTTTCTATGTGCATAGAAAGCGTTATCCTGCACATTTTTTGGAAATTTGAAAAATTGGGTCTTAAATGTGGGATAATTTTGCTGTATAATGCTCCGTAGGTTTTGTTGGTAGTTATATGGCTTTTTGGATTGTAAATCTGAACAAAAAAGGATTTGATTATGCAAGAAGCTATTATTGATATTCCTCTTGAGAAATATACTGATGATACTCTCTTTGAATACACAAAAATTCACTCTCAAAAAGTTCGCCAGAATCATATTCATATTAGGGGTAAATTCTGTGCAAACTTTACACATAATATTAAGATTTCTGCTCCGCTTTATCAAGCTATCTCTCCTCATCAAAAGCGTATAGTTATCAAAAATATTGGTTCTATGAAGAGGGGACACTTAAAAAATGCGCTCGCGTATGTAATTCGTAATGGTGATTTGGGTTATGCTAGGAATGAATTAGATGAACAGGTGGCTTTAAATGATATATTTAAAGAGTGGGAGCAAGACTTTGATAAAAATAAAGATTTGAATGAAGCATTTCATTTTGTATTTTCCCTAAATGAAATCAAATCTCCTCAAGTTATGGGTATGCTAGAGTATGCTGTTAGACAAACTTTACTCACTCACTTTGGCGATTATAAATGGGTTATTGTGCCTCATACTCATCAAAAGCAGCCTCATATTCACGCTATTATTAATAAAACAAATATTTTTACTAAGAAAAAATTGCACTTTAAGGGCAAAACCATAGCGGATATGTTTAATGAAATGAAGGAAGATTTTAGACACAATCTCTATACTATTTCAAGAGGTAAGCTTAATTATATTGATGAGCCTTTCAATAAAGATATTAGGGAGAATCTTATCCATAAAAAAATGGCAGCATTAAACAATATTGGGCGTAAGGATTCTGTAAATAGAAATCTTTCATCATATAATCTAGCAAAGGATATGTCTTTTTTTAATGATACTTACAAGGATATGGTAGCTTCAGTAAATACAAGGCATACCCATCTTAGTGCCAAGCAAAAATCTTTAGGAATAGAGATTAAAAATCAAAGCATTTATTTACATAATGTTTCTAAGAAAATTAAAGCCTTGCTTGCTAGTGGTAAAACTCCCACCCATCTTCTTGCTAAAGAGCAAGATTTAAAAAAAGCATTACAGAATCTACGCAAAAATTTCCAGCATAATAAGCAAATACTCTCTAAGCTTTCTCAATCTTTGCGGCATTTGCTTAATTGGCAAGATAAGTTTAATCATTTCACCAAAGATTACACGCATTTACGCAAAAAGCAAACCTTGCTGAATTCTCTTAAAGGATATGAAGCTTATATCCCTGCCAATCTAGCTAAAACTTTTATCGCCCTAAAAAATGAAGTGAGTGCTAGTGAGCTATTACTCAATAAGCATTTGCCCTCCTTTTCACAAGATATTATTGCGCTGCTCTCTCACTCTAATCTTAAAGAAAATACCTTTAGTATTTCTAAGAATCTTTACAGCATTTATAAATATCAAAGCATTCTAAAAAGCTTAAACTTTGAGGATAAAAGAGATAATGTAAATAAGCATAAGCATTTGGAGGATTTAGATTTATTGGCATTGGAGTATGGAGAAAAATTAAAGGCAAGATTTGCAGTTCTTAAAGAACATATTCACTCCCTAAAAGAGCAACTTGAGGCATATTATAAGCTTAATAAAGATTTAGATATAGAATCTATATCTGTAGATTCTCATAAAATACACGAACTTAAAAGCTTTATTAAGCTTTTAAGGCAATATCAATATTTAGATAAAGAATATGCCTTATGTGCTAAATCTCTTATAAAGCATAAATTAGTTCCCCAAAAGATTAAATCTGCTCCGCCTTTATCTCAAGAAGCAATACAGCATATTCAAGCTATGGATTCTGCCCTCAAGTTAGAGCATAATCAATCATCTAAACATAAGCAAGATACAGAATCTAAATCTAGGCAATCTCCCCCTTTTTCATTTCAAGTTTTATCATCTCGCAAAGATTCTAAAAGGTTTTGATATGAATGGTTATTTGCTTGTAGTGCGTGGTTTGTTTGCTTGGAAATTAATTTCCACATATAATAATTTAAAATATAAGGGAAAAAGTGAAGTAATATTAAGATTACTATAAGTTTTAGAATCTCTAAAAGATTCTAAGTGTTTAAGAATCTTAAAATATTAAAATATTTAGAAAATAAGAATAAAAGCAATTTAAATAAAAACAATACTTAAAAGAGCAAATAAAAAAATATATGCATTGAAAGATAAACTTTAGATTCTATCGTGCATAGTCGTGTATAGTGAGAGTATGGCTTATCATTAAGTTTAAGATTACTTATATTGGGGGAATTATGAGTTTTTGTGAAATAAATGAACAAAAACCTATCTTAAATCGATTTTAATAAAAATGCAATGTCTTTATTAAAAAGCATCTTTCATTGATTTTTGAGTGGTTTTTGTGATTAATATGGCTAGATTCTATTTTTCTTGAGCTTTTTAAGCTTTTCTTCCAATTCTGCTTCAAGTTGAGATTTGCGATATGTTAAATAATGTCGTAAAGATTCCTCAAAGAAATAATTGCGTGTTTCCTTTGCATTGCCATATTCACTTAAGAAATCATCAATCTCTTTAATCAATCCCTCACTTACATAAAGTGTGAGATTCTTTTTGTCGCTGGGAGCTTTGGTGGTTTTAGAGGGCTTTTCGCTGCTTGACTTATCTTGAAGAGCATTCGTTTCTAGCGCGGTAATTTGCTCAATTTTGTTCTTTTTATCTTTGAGATTGTAGTTCATCGCTTTGTCCTTAGTTTTGGTTTATGGGTGGTTTTAGGTTTTAAAGAAGCTAAATGAGAGTTGTGCAGTATGCTTTTAGCATACTCTATGTCTTTATGCTCAAAATTACCTGCCATAAATTTGATTTCAGCACTCTTTATGCCATTTTGTGCAGCAATCTTTTTATATTGCTCTCCTGCTTTAATGCAATCAGATACGATTTCACTAAATAAATGTATATCCACTGCAAAATGCTCCATAATGTCTTTGCACAAGCTCAAACTTGGTTTATCTGTATTGGGAGTAAATTTTAGAGCGTGATACTGCCTGTCATAGTCTATTGGATTGGGATTTAAGTCATAGGCTGGGGCAAGATTCCATTGTTTAGATTCTCTATCATAAAGCAGTGCGTGATTACGCAAATGGTCATCAGTGTTACCAAAAAGTGTATTAAATACCATTCTTCTAAAAAACCTTTGTTTATCGGGCGTGGAAAGTTTGTCTGCAACATCAATATAGCATTTCTGGTCTGCTCCTGCACGCTCACTCACATTAAGCAAGCTCATTGCTGATTGGAATGGAATCCTTTGATGTGTGCCATTAGTCCTATCAAATCGCTCTACAAGCAAGGCTTGCCTATTAAACTTGGTGTCAATAAGTTTAGTATTTGGCACTTCGATATGGGCAATTTTAGCTATATCAAGCATTGTTTTTTCCCACAAAATTACAGAGTATTCATCATTTACTGATGGAAACTTTGCAATATAGAGCTTGTCTTTATCAGCAAGGCACGCTTTAGGTCTAGCTCCTCCTAGTGAAGAGCCACAGCCCAACAAATATGCTAAATCTCTATCACTATATTCCTCTTTTTCGAGATTGAGTGAAGATTGCATAATTTCATTAATGTGAATAAGTTGAGGGATATTAGATTCTTTGGCTATAAACTCATCATTAAGTTTTAAGCGCAGGCTACCGATTCTATAATAATCACTTACTCCTAGCATATAATCTATATCACTTAATGCACGCCCCATATGTCGGCTTTGGAGCTTGCGTCCCCACCTATCGGGGAGCAAATCTGCAAAGCAGCCCCATAGATTATTATTAGTATAGAGCGTATCTTGTGTGGTGTTCTCTAGTGGAAGTTGTGAATCTATAGCAAATGCAAGAGCATTGCGCTTATTCCAATCTTTGGTATATTGAAAAGTAAAATAAGTCTCTGAATGAATAACTAATTCTCCAACTAGATGTGCTTCATCATAAACTTCTATATGCTGATAAGCCATAATTACCCCGCTTGCTCTTATGCGCTTTTGTGTGCTTTAAGATATTGTCCTAAGCATTCCTCAAAGAATGCGCCAAATTCATCTTTTGCTTTCATATCGCTATACTCTGTAATGCCTAGCCCTTCACCTATAGCCCTTTTGTAGGCAATCCTATCAAAGAGATTATGCTCTAAGAGCTTAAAATCATCGCTTCCTAACTCTTTATTTGCTTCATTAATGGCGTTTTGAAATTCTACAATCTCTTTGGTCAAAAAAAGATTAGTAGGGAGCTTATTCATTACAATAGCAATCTGTAAATGTTCATTAACATCTTTAATCTCTTTAACACGCTCAAACATATTTGTTAGCACATCATAATCAAGTTGCGATGGTGTGGTGGGGATAATCAATAAATCTGCATATAACATAGCTTTCCTAGATTCTACACTATCTGCACCACGCGTATCAATGATAATATGCTCATACAAAGGAATGCTTTGCTTTAAGCTTTGCGCGATGTTGCCATAAAGATTATTATGCGTAAAATGCTTTACATTCTCACACTGGGCAAACTTTTCCTCACGAATATTAGTGAAGGCTTCTATACTTCTTTGTGGGTCTGTATCCATAACGAGTATATGCTGGTGAAAGGATAAAAGCTTAATGGCTAGATTAATAGCGATAGTGCTTTTACCGCTCCCACCCTTTTCATTTGCAATGGTGATTACCATATTATCCTCCTATTTGGCATTAAGTTTCAAATGAGATAATTCCATAAAACCCATAGCAAAAGCTAACTTTTGATGGAGTTCTTTTATAATCTCATCATTAGAATATGGCTTTGCGCGTTGTTGCCCTTTCTTATGGTAATAGGCACTTATAGCAAAAAGCACTTCATTTTCAATGATGTTAGAGTCTCCGCTAATGTCGGCTTTATCATTCAACAAATCAATGTCAATCATTGTGTCTTCCTTTATTTTTAATTACATAATTTTATATTATATAAGTTAATATTATTGTATTTTATTGTAAATAAACATAAGTAAATTTAAATATATTACAATAAATTATGCTTATAAAAATTAATATAAATAAAATACAATATAATTATGCAAATAAATTAGCAATACGACTATGGGCTTCTTGGTTTAAGTGCATATATATTTCTGTGCTAGTTAAAGATGCGTGTCCTAAAGCCTGTTGAGTGAGCAAAATATCTTTTGATTTTTCATACACATAACTTCCAAAAGAATGTCGCAATATGTGCAAATGATGTCTCCTCTGCCCATAAAGATTGCATTGCTCCAAAAATGGTTTGAGATTGATAGCACAATAAGTAGGAAAGCGTGAAGATTTTAGCTGGGTAAGAAAGATGCTCTTAATGCCTTGTAGCTTTTTAGTTTGTAAAAAATCATTCAAAGCCTCCTGTATGTGGATTTTTTTCGCAGAAACATAGCGTTGCTTACTGCCTTTGCCTTGAATCTTAATGATGTATTTATCACTATCCTCTTGTATATCATTAAGCTTGATATGATGGACTTCACGCGTTCTTATGCCTGTATAAGAAGCAAGGAGTATAATAATTTTAAGCCTTTTTTGCCCAAGAGTTTTGGGCTTAAAGTTGTGGATAGTCTCTAAAAATGTGTTAAATTGCCTCTCATTGAGAAAATCAGGCAATTTTTTCTCCTTATGGTAGCGCGTTCCTAATCTTTCAAATTGATTTACAGCAATGCCCTTTTTATCTAAAAACTTGCAAAATGAACCAAAATGAGATATGCGGGATTTGATTGTGCTTGCTTGATAGTATTTTGTAAGGGAGAAAAAGTAATCAATCACCTCTTGTTCTTCAAAGAGCGTATTTAATACACCATTATGACGCGCGATAAAATACTCAAGTGTATCAATGAGAGGGATAAGCTTTAAAATACTCACAATACCATATTTGCCCAGTAATCTAATTTGCTTTTTAATATCATCAAACTTTGAAAATGACTTATAGCACAAATACTTCAATTCTAAATATGCTTTAACGCGCATTTCTCTAGATTCTGTATTGTGTGAGTAGGTTTTGGCTTTATAGATGATAAACTCAATAAGTAGGGCAATAACCTCTTGTGGAGTAAGTAAAGATTGTTTGTGCATTGTAGCTCCTTAAGTAAGTAAAATGTTTCATCAATTATACTTTAAAACAGGTGGCTACAACGCTCAATAACGCGCTTTAGAGCGCTTTGTCCCTTAAATACTAAAGGGGTAAATCTTCTTTAGAATCTGCTTCAAAATGCTCCTTAGATTCTGTGGGTTGTGTAGATTCTGCAGAGGGGTCATCTGTATTAGAATCTAGGGGTTTTCTTCTCTCTTTAATGATATTAATTTGTTTGCCAATAATGTAGATTTTTGCATATTTTTGATTATTGTTTTCCCATCTATTTTGATTAAGTGTGCCGCTGACAAACACCAATGTGCCTTTGTTCAATGAGCTATGGATACTTTTGGCATAATTCCCAAAGAATACTACATTAAAAAATGAAGCTGCTTTTTCAATATTACCACGCTCATTTTTAAAAACTTTATTAAAGGCAATGGTGAAATTTACGCAAGGTGTTTGATTATCACCTATATATTTAAGCTCTGCGTTGGCAATGAGGTTTCCACTAATATTGACACTATTCATAATTACTCCTTATTTTTATTTTATCGTCTTTTATGTTTTGACTTTTGCTGTATTTGCTTAGCTTTATCATTACATATTGTGTGTTCCTCCTTATTTAGGATTCTTTTATTGATATGCGCTCTTATTTGATTTTCCATATAATCTAGCCTTTTTAATGCTATTTTTGTTTTCCTGTGGAGTTCATTTGGATTGTTTAGATACTCCAAGTCTTTTTCTTTATATTCCAAAGGCGAATGGTTATTTATGGCTAGGATAGTTTTTGTAAAGTTTGCATTCTTATAGATTTCTTCATAAGTGAGCTTATTAAAATTTGCTCTCATAGATATTTTAGTTACGAGTGCATTGAGTTCATTAATATTGCCTATTTTTTCAAGCGGCTCTACTTGACTGGGGATAATAGTGTGTTTTGCACCATCTGTATCTCTCCATAATACGCTATATACTTGATTACAACTAACATCTTGTGTGTAAAATGAGCTGCTCTTGCCTTTATCATCAACGCCTTGTCCTACAAATTTTATGGAATCTATTTCATTAGGATTGTTTTTATTTGTTTTTAAAATCATAAATTTTGGTTCTAATACAGAGCCATCTTGCAAATTAAGTGCTTCATAGCTTTTGTGAATAGTATAAATCTCAATATCTTCCCTGTAATGGTTTGGGTCAAAATCTAAATTTATAGTCTTTTTGGCTGCTATCAATGCGTGATGAAGATATATATCAAATTTTTTCTCTTGATTAATTTCTATTTCCTTTGGTCTTATAGTGGCAATTTGATTTAAGCCTCCCTCTTCATAACCACCATATTTATAATTTTCTATACTCTGTTTGTAGTCTAAAAAAGCTTCAGTTTTGTCTATAAAGTCCTTTCTTACAGATTCAACATATAAGCCTTTATGATAAAAATCTATAACTCTACTTAAATCTTCCTCTAGGTATATATCCACCATTTCATCTGGATTATTCGTATTGCAAAGTTTCATAAATGCTCCTATCTTTTAAGTCGTGATGTTTTTTCTTGTGCTTGAGGCTTATTTATATTTGAATTATGCTCAACTACCTTGCTTTGAGCATAGTGAAGCTTGTAATAATCTAGTGCCTTATTAAGAGCTTTTGCATTTTCCGCTATGATGATTTTGTATTGGTTTTTTGTCTCTCCAACATCAACGAGAGTTGTTTTGTATTCACCTTGCTTGAGTGTATCACAGATTTTTTCTGCATTATCTTTGCTTTGAATGCCGCTAATAATCATAGAATCTCTATCATAGGCTTTGAAATTCTCTATGGGGAGATGAGCATTATTTAGGATTTCTTTACACACATACTCTCGTATTTCTGCCTGTTTATCTATAAGCGGCGTGTTGTTATTGGATAAAGGTTTTATATCCCACGCGCACTTAATTGATTGAACATAATCTAGAACTTCTTTGGGCAACTTTTCAGTGAGCCAACCTGACCCATATCTGTATCCATTATCTTCATAAAGATTAGCCTTTTTTAAAGCCTCACAGGCTTCTTTGAAATCCTTTATGCCGTTTTGTTTGAGAAAGGTTTCTTGTTTTGGTGAGCCTGCGTGCATTGTGTTAAGATGATATTTTTCCCAAGTTTGATAGAGCTTATCATCAATTAGCCCATAGGCTTTGAGTGTATCTTGACATTGCCCACCTGCAACTATATCGCTCTGAATATGATTCCACACATTACCACTAAAACTTAATCCAATATCTCCATTGCTATATCGTCTTAATTCTATATGAAGCTCGGCTGCATTATTTTTTCTGCCTGTATTTTGATAGTCGATTTTACCTAGAGGAATAGTTTTCTCGTAGATATTCTCTTGTATTCTTATTACTTCCATAACATCTCCTTTATTGTTTGTTTATAAACTCATTGAGTGCTTGAGCTAGCTCTATAAGTGCAGCATTATCTTTAGGAGGTTTTATATCAATTCCTAGTTCTGCCATTTTGCTATCTAATCTTTTTTTGTAATGCACTTTGGCAAGATATTTAATAGCCTCAAGTGTCTCTTTATCAAGGGATTTTGCCTCTTTGATAACCTCTTTAATATAAGCATTATTTTCATTTAAGGATTCAATGACGGCAAGTGAGCTATTGATTATCTCTTTACTGATACGCTCCTCTAGAGCTAAGCGGTAAGTTTCCATTGTGGCATACTCATCTTCTTTTTTATTTGTTTTGTCCAAATACAGCTCATCAAAAAGTGCCATTACTAGAGGTAATTTCACTTTGCTTGGCTGTGGTTGTCCATTTTTATCCACAATGTTGCACGCCTTAGCCATTTCTTCTTTGAGGATAGAATCTCTATCAAGTTTTTGCACATCTATTTCGCTGCGCTCCTCATAGAGATGTTTGAGGCGATTAATGAGCATTATCGCTTCTTGTGTTTGTGCTTTATTAAGTAGTATGGTCATATTATTCCTTTCTTTTATCTTTAAAGAATGCTCTGCTTAACTCTTTAGCGACTTCTACTTTGCTTTTTTGTTTCAGGCTGCTTACTCTTGGCAAACTTTGCAGTTTTTTCTTGTTTGCCCATAGTCTGGGTATTTGTTTTTTTATGCTCGTTGTCTGTGCTTGCATAAAGCGCAATATCTGCCTTATCTTGCTCATATTTGGCAATCAAATCTTTTGTGATTTGCGCTACTTCCTCGCGCTGTATTGCATTAAGTCGAGTGGGTACATTGTAATCTGTGCCATTATTCTGTGCTTTCATATACGCTTTAATTTGGTCTGCTGTTTGGGGTTTTAGCTTTTTCTCAATATCATTTAGAACAAGCAAGGTATTGCCATTATTTTGCTTTTCCCATTCCTGCGCGTGTTTAAACTGATGTTTTCTTTGGATTGTTTCATTAAGCGGTTTAATTTTGCTTAAATCAATGGTTTTAAATTCATCGATGTTATACAGAATCTCCGTCCTAAATCTTGGTTCAATGCTTACAAACTCCACTTTGGCCTGATATTGTGTTTTACCTTGAGAATCAACATAAGGCTTAGTCATATCAAGTTCGTATTCATAGAGTGGCTGCCCATTTGCCCCTATTCTTTGATTATTATTAGAATCTAGCAAGGGAATCTTATTGCCATTAGCATCTTTTTTATAGACAAATTCAGCTTTTTTAATTTGGATATATTGTATAGAGATAGTTTTATTTCTCCAATTTGTTTGTGTCTCTGGCTCAATACCCTTTGCCCTTGCCTCTTTTATAGCCTCCATTTCTGCTCTAAATTGTGCTTTAATAGTGTCAATTTCTTCTTTTGTTTTTTCATAGCCCTCTTTCCCTTTTTGTGCCATTTTTTGAGCATCTTCAAGGCTTATCCATACATTTTTATTGTATTCAAACTGGGCGCATTTTAAATCTGCTTTAAGAGAGTTCATACCATCAAGTGGAACGCCATTTAGAGCATTATAGGCACGATTCTCTTGTAGCTCCTTAGCACTTATATCTTTAAAAAATGGGGCTTTACCTGTTTTAATGCCTTGTGCAATTTCTGCAATTATGGAAGTGGCAAATGCCTCTTTATAATCTGCAAATGTTTTTTTAGGTTGCTGCTCTTCCATATTTAGCTCCTTTGGAGATTAGATTATCATTGAGATGATTGACAGGCATTCTATAAAAAACTTTATCTATTCTTATGCACATATTTTTGAGCAAAACAAATTATGCACATAAGAATGAGGCGGGATTGCATTGTGTAAGGGAGTAAAAAGTAACTAAAATTTGTGCGCTATCGTGCTACCAAATCTACAACCTTATAGACTTGATAAAAGGCTTTTGTGTCTATCTCTGCCACTAAATCGGCACTCTTGCGTCTTTGGCAAATCTCTCCACAGGGATTTACCCAAAAATAAGCACTATGATAAGAGGCATTCAAACCCCTTATATACTCTGCCCTTTTGTTGCCGTATTTGGCTCGCTTAAATATCTTCAACATAAAATCCCTCCTTAAGATGTTTTGAGATTGCCAAAGGAATCTAAAAATTCTTTTTTAATCTCAAAATCATCTTCTACATAATCACTTAATGCTGGGAGGATAAATTTAGCCTTGTAATCACTCCTTGTTTTATCATAACCATTTGTTGTCTTAAGAAGCATTTTATCATTCACATCAAACAAAAAGGGGGCTTGTTTGCTAGCATACTCTGCCACAAAAACACGAAACTCTCTAGAAGCCTTAATGCCTCTAAGCAAATAGACCTCTGTATCCACCACTTGAGATTATAAAAACTCTCTTGCAAGCCTATCAAGCTGCTTTCTATTAATTTTAATTTTCATTGTTTGCTCCTTTCTCTAATGTCATTCATTATCTCTGTGGCATTCTCTATACCAATTGGCTTGCTCCTCACTACTTGCCCAAGTAAAATAACTCTCTGGATTCTCAAACATATCAAGCCAATAATCATTAAGGGTAATTTCCTTAATAAAATCACGCACATCTAAACTCTTAAGCCACATTAACGCAGATTCTCTTTGCGTATCCAACTCACCCACAACAAACTCCTTAAAATAGATTCCAAAAAGCTCTTTGCCTTTTGTTGCAATAATTATAGAGCAAACAAAGACTTAAAATAACGCAAATAACGCTATTTGATAGCCTTTTTCTCCCTTATAAAAAATGTTTTAGATTCTATATTTGAGTAAGAAAAATGATTCTATTAAGAATGGGGCAAAGTATAAATGAGAGCAGTATTTAAGAAAGTTATCGTTTAGGTGTATGTTTATGATTATTAATAATATGGGCGTGAGCTTTAATGGGCTTTGGTTGCAGGTGTTTGGGTGTTTGTTTTAAATAATTAAGAGCTATATTGGGATTTAAATGCACTAAATCATCATATAAAGATTGAATGGTATGCTTATGGGATTGCTCTTGAGATTTAAGGATACGCGTATAGTTTAGCGTGATATGCGATTGCAGAGTTTGTTTAATACCTAGCTCGTTGATATTATGCTCAATATCTTGTATTTTATCTGCAAAGCGTAGTGGAGCAATAGAGGCATTAAAGAATATATCACTCCTTAGCGTGTCATTAATAAAATTTTCTTGAGTAGGATTAAAAATAGTATAGGCATAAGGCTTACTCCTATCTTTATCTCTATATTTATTGGCTATGAGTAGAGTTTGCATAACATCATTTGTAGTTTCTGCAACTCCTCTTGTAGTAGCCTTTCTTCCTCGTCTGCCTTCTTCTGTGCTTCGTCTGCTCTCTTCTTTGCGTATGCCTGTAAGGCTTCCATTATATGTGGAGGAGTAGCCTCCTCCATTTTGGCTAGGATATGTGGATTGTGTTGATTGCAAATAATTTGAATGATTTTCTCCATCTCCTCCTCGCTGGGTATGGGAAGATGAGCGTTGGGGTGAGGAGTGTGTATTTGCTTTGTCATTTGCTTGCTCCTTAGATTGAATATCTAGGAGTATTGTAGCAAAATCTTTGCCACTTCTTTTAGAATCTTGTTGGTTTTGGGGTGAAGATTGGTTATTGTGATGAGATTCTTGCTTGTCTTTTTTAAAAAAAATGTTAAGCACTCTAGTTACAATTGGTCTAATAGGCATTAGAGATTCCTTGTAGCCTTATGTTTGCTCATTGCATTAAAAAAGTTTCTATTCTCCTCACTAATGGGCTTTAAGCTATCAACTTTGCGTATGCTATTAAGAAGCAGAGCTTTTGTATTGCTATCTTTTATACGCTTGTATGAGAGCATTTTACATTCTACCCAGTCATTAAGGTCGTTTCTATTAAGGTTTGGAAGTTTAGTGATGTTATAAAGTGCTAAATCATCATTGCAATCTTTGCTAAAAGGTGTGTAGATAATAGGAATGCTTGATAGCGGAACTTCTCTGCCGTATTTTTTGGTATTTTCTTCTTTGATGAAGCTCTCTATCTTTCTACTATATGCTAAACCCTTTTCATCATTATCAAAGGCAAGATAAATCCTTGCTTTTGGAAGCGTATCAAGTATGGCTTTAAGTGTTGCTTGTTGCTCATCGCTATAAGAGCCTGCTGTGGATAATAAAAGTGTTTCTTTGGGATTAAGATTTTTAATTTGCATAAATGAGAGTGAATCTATCATAGATTCTGTAAGCACAACTTGCTTAATAGCTGTTGTGTCCTTTTGAAGGTTTAGGCATTCTATGCCTCTATTACCCATAGTGATATGATTAAGTGGCTTATCTCTTGGCGTGCCGTCTTTATTTTTAGTAAGTGGGAGATTAAAGCGTTTAGTATAACCACAGATAAATACTCCCTTTATTTCTCCATTTGGGACATTACTATTTTGTATTTTCATAAATTTAAAGTGGGGAATGATGAGATTATTATGCTCATCTTGTTTTAAGATGTTTTGATAATCACTAAGATATACCAAATCAAATCCTCTACGCTTTAAGAGAAGATTATTTTTGATATCACAAGGTGCAAACTGATTAAATTGCTTGGCATAATAAGCAGAGTCTAGGTCTTTTGCTTGCTTGAAAAATTGATAATCTTTGTTATTGCTTAGTGATATATTTTTATCATAATTGGCGATAAGCTCTTTAAGATTTATGCCACGAATCCTTGCAAATGAAATGATATTGCCTCTGTCTGTATCATCTTGGGCATTAAAATAGAGATAATTTTCTCCTTTTTTGGTGATAATAAGCTTTTGACTTTTGTCTTCATTTACTACACAAGGGTGATTGATAGAGCTTTTATCTCTATCAATTTTGTAGCCATTAGCCATTAGAATTTCGTGCAATGGAAGTGTGGTTAAATCAGTAAAATGCTTTGAAGAATAGCTATTCATCGCTTTTTATCTTTTCTAAAATCACTCGGTCTTATGGGATTTGGCTCACTCCACAAGCCTTTAGATTCTAATTTAGCCTGTATCTCATAATGCTTGTAAGCTAGAGAGTATCCATCATACGCCCACGCATAGCCATTTTTGACTAGCTGGGCATTTACATCTATATCATTACAAAAAACTATGCCCACGATGCGCTGATACTTATCTGTGTCTTTAAGCATTACTTGAGCTTGTGATTTTAAGGGACAAAGTGTGAGCAGAAAGTCTTTAGCTTCCTTTCCATAGCTTTGTTTAGATTCTGGGGCGTCAATACCATAGAGTCTAATTTTTATCTTTTGATTTTCGTTATTTTGCAGTGTGAGCGTATCACCATCTGCTACTTTGATAATTGTGCCTTGTAGTCGCTGTGAGGCAGAAAGGTAAGCAAAATTATAAGTTGTGCAATGAATAAGCACTAAAATAATTACAATGGTAATAGAGAGTAGTGTGGGATAGTGATGTTGAAATATACGCATATTACTCCTTTTATCGTTTTAAGCTGCTACTCATTGACTTGGAGAGTGAAGCTATGGGTGTATTTGTTGCAATAGCCTTAAGCGTAATGGTATTGGTAGGATTAAGATTTTTGTTTTCATTAAGGATATGTTGTGCAAGTTTGGGTGCAGTATTTTCACAGAATCTTTTATCCACAAGATTATTTGTCTTACTTAATTCATTTATGGTTTTTGTTAATTCTGGCACTTGAGCATTAATAACTTTTTCTCCTATACTCGCGCGTATGGCCGTATCTAATCCTTGATTAAGGAGATTTTGATTTTCCAAATTAAGCTTTAATCCCTCTCTTAGCATATCTTTATGCTCCTTACTCAAGCTTGATGGTTCTTTATTAGCAAGAATGACTAGAATCTTCATCTCATTCTCACTCATACCATTCTTGCAATATTCATAAAAATCCTTTTTAAATTCTTCTTTGGAGATAGGCATTTTTAGATTCTCAAGCCTTTTATTCTCAAACCAAGTGCTTAAATCAGTAAAATATGTATCAGGATTTAATTTACCATTGTTGATTGCCTCAAGTGAGGGCTTATCTGCAATACTTTCTTTCTCGTTTTTGAAATCATTAATAAATTTATTACTTTGTTCTATATTTTGTTTGACTTTATCCATATCTAAGACATCATCAAATATTTTTTCACGCCCCTTGGGAGATGCCTCAAGAAATTTTTGCTTTAAAGCTTGCTCTTCTTCTTGTTTCAAAAATACACTATTGCTATAAACCTGAAATGTATCTCCCTTTTTGCCCGCTTTCATTGTTTTAACGACATTGAGTTCTTGGAGTTCATCAATATGCTTATCTGTAAAACGCTCAATAGCGCTATCCTTATGTTGCTCAAATTGTTCTTCTAGGCTAGGATTTTTAATCTCTTTAATCTCTTGTTCTAACTTCTGGGAGAAATCTTGGGTCTCAATAGCGTTTTGTTCATTTGTAATTTCTGTCTTGAGTATATTTATATACTCATTGACCTGCTCTTTTTCTAAGCCTAGCTGCCTTTGCTCATTGAGCTTATCAATCTCATCTTGGAGCATTTTGATAAAAGCAGCGTGATTATCAGCTGGGATAAATAATGAAAAGCTATTTTTGAGTGCGTCCATAAAACTTCTAAGTTTAGCGTCTGTCCTGTCCTCATCGTCTATCATTCCTGTGATAAAAGAATCTGCTCTTTGCTTAAATGTGCGTTGTTTCTCTTCTGCCATAAGTAAAATCCTTTGTAGATTAATCTCGCAAGATTAGCGGATTTTTACTCCATTTTTATGCACATATTTTAGAGTGAAGTAAATTATGTGCATAAAAAATATACAGGTAGCTCAAGAAAGACTATATTGTTTTGATTTCTTTTAATCAAAACTACCGCCACACTCCCTAAAATTCCCCCTAACATAATGTATTCCTAGAGGATAATAAATCATTGCGTATTCAAAGGCAATTTCACTTTCCATAATAAGCTCTGCAATTTGTTTGGCATTCTCCTCCTGCTCGTGCAACACATACAAAATCTCATCATATTTACTGCAAAATGCTATTTTAACAATCATTGCATATCCTTAGCGTAAAATATATGCAGGAGGCAAGGCTACTGCGCATATCAGTGCCTTACTAGAATCTTAGAAAAATCATCATTGCTTGCTTCAATAAGGCTAAAGCAGGTTTGGCAAGATATATCATCTTTTCCCTGCTTAGCCAATGCCTGCACCTTCAAAAACTCGCTATCACTCTCTGTGAGTATTGAGCAATAATTGACAAGGTCATTATCAACAATGTGCATAACATCAAACTTTCTCTCCTCAAATATACCCGCATCAACATAGTGTTCATACATATTTTTAAACAGCATTCGCTCCTCATCATCATACATATTACCACCAAACTCATCAACCCTATTACATAACATACTAAGCAAAGTATCGCTATCTATCCTTACATTTATAAAATTACCCACAACAAACTCCTTAAACTAGATTCCAAAAAGCTCTTAGCCTTTTGTTGCAATAATTATAGAGCAAATAAACACTTACAATAACGCAAATAACGCTATTTGATAGCCTTTTTCTCCCTTATAAAAAATGTTTTTAGATTCTGTATTTGAGTAAGAAAAATGATTCTATTAAGAATGGGTGTAAGGTATAAATGACAGCAGCACAAAGCATAATGGAGCAATAAAAGCATTAAAGACTATAACTCTTTAGCTCCATTCTTGTCTTAATTTCTCTAATTTATCGTAAGAGCCATAGATTCCTAATTTTAACTTGCGAAGCTTTGTGAAGTTCTTGATTTTTGAAAATTGATGCTAGCGATATTTGCCATTAGTCATACGCTTCTTGTCTGTGAGCAATTTTTATCACTTGTATTACAAGTTCTTGATTCTTAATTTCAGCGATTATGCGATAATCTCCTATGCGCCAACGCCATATATTTTCTGTGCCTTGCATTTTCTTGCAATTTGGGAGGGTTGTTGGATTTTCTGCAGTGGATAATTGATTCCATAAAAATGTTCTAATCTTTCTAACACCTTTAGGGTCGCCCTTATTTTGTTTTTCTAAAAACTTATCAACTTTGCGCGGTATTATGATTTGCATAGTAGCCTTTCATTTCCGCTTCAAGCTCTTTGTCTGCTTGAGCTGCTAGCTCTGGATTTGCTTTTGCCCATTCATCGTTCTTCTTTAACGCTGGTGATGTTTCAAGTGTGTAATATTTTGGAGAATCTAAACTTTCTTTTAGCATCGTTTTTAGAAACTTTATTAGCTCGCTATTACTATTCAAATCAGCTTTGATTTTTTGTTCTTTTTTTTCTGCGCTTAGTAGAGCATTTAAGAGCTGTCGCTTACTCATATTTGCATATTTTTCATAATTAATTGTTGCCATAATTTGCTCCTTAGCTTAAATATCTAGGAGTATTGTAGCAAAATCTTTACCACTTTTTTAGAATCTTGTTAGTTTTGGGGATTATGTGAAGCATTACGCCTTGGATTATGCCTGTCTTTTTGAGGAAATTTGCAGGAAGGTTTTTATGGGCAAAATAGGCATAATCCATTCCTATAAGCCTGAGCTAGAAGTTGGCTTCTTGGTTTGCGATGTTGGGAAACCATATTTATCTACATTGGGTTGCTGTGTAGGTTTTTTATTATCTTCTGTTGCTTTGAACATTGCTTGATTATTTGCAAGCCCTGCACCTTCGCTTGCTGCTTGTGCAATAAGCAGATTCTGTTCTTTTCTAGCTGTTTCACTTCCTATGTATTCTGCTTGCAGCACCATTGTTTTATTTAAAAAAGCAATATGAGAGGCAATCTCACGCAAGTAATCAATCATAATCTGCTCTCTTTCGGCTGATGTTTGGCTGGTTTCCCCATTGGAGTTTTTAACAGCCTTATCAAGCAATTCTTTTTCTCTTGCTTTTACTTGCTCCAAACTTAATAAAATGGGGTGGCAGCCGCCCTTGCCATCTTTTCTACAATATTCTATGCCATTTTTTTGAGCTTGAGTTGGGTCGGTTACACCAAGTTCAGTCATCATTGTTTGCGCTCTTACCATTAATTGATTATTTTTTTCTTGGAACTCTTTGTCCATTTTCTTTTCATATTCAATAGCTTTTTTAGCCTTTTGGGCTTTTAGGTTATTATATGTCGCGTAATCTCCTCTCATAAAGGCGTTGTGAGCTTCTGCCTCATATTTATTAATGGTGCTAGCGATAGTTTGTCTTTGAATCTCATCGCACATCACTATTGCTAAAGCCATTCCTTGAAGAGGGGAGCTAACAGCATTAACCTGATTTCTTGTAATATCTGTAAATTCCTCAAGCACCTCATAGGCAAACTTAGTATCTTCACTTTCTTCACCCGTATCATTGGTGGTAATAGTTGTATCATTTGCTCCTATTTTGTCAATGGCGTAAAATGGGCATTTTTCTTGCAATCTTTTATTGGCTAACTTTGATTTGATGTCATAGTCATTAACACTCCGCTTGAGTGCCTCATAATTATATTTCATAGATTCAAGTTGATTTTTTGCATTCTCATACACATCTAGAGGATTAGCAAAGTTAAGACTATGCCCATTTACAATCTTATTGGCTTCTTGCATATAGCTATTGACTTTTTGGAGATTCTCAATCTGTTTATTTGCCGCTTCAAGTATCTCGACATATTTTTTATAGGAATCATAAAGCTGCTTGAATTGGGCAGTCATTTGGGCTAGAAGTGTGGGGCTTTCTACTACCATTGCTGCAGCATTACTTGCAGGCACTAAGAGTATGCACAAAGTAAATTTTATAATAAAAAATTTTAAGATTTTCATTGTATGCTCCTATCAAGAAAAATAGGGGAGAAATTCACGGAAAGTTTTTTTGGGGTATATGGCTTTTTAGGTGTTATTATGGCAAATCTCTCCCCTAAGGGCAATCATAACAAATTTTTAATCTATTCTTATGCACATAAGAATAGGGGTCGTAATGCCTATGTATGGGTGGATACAGAGATTAGTGATTAATTATTTTGTAGTGTAAAAAATGATACTAGGGATAAAATATCCCTAGTATATGAGATTCTCTCAAATATAATAAATCTCGTTAGCGGTAGATTTTATTTGCTACTTTTTTCTAGCTCGCTCCACCTTTGCTTAACGGCTGGAGAATCTTCAAATTTTCGCTGATGTTCGCGCATATATTGGTGCAAATGCTCATTTTTCTGCTCAAGCTTATTGAGCTGTGATTTTAACTCATTGTATGTATTATAATCTCCACTCTGAAAGGCTTTGTTTGCTTTGAAATTAAGTTCAATTTGCTCTAGGCGATACGCCTCATACTCACGCTCCAACTTTCCTTCTGGGTTTATATACAAACTTGCTACTACCGCTACTGCAATTACTACTACTGCAACCAATCCTATGGTTAGATTTTTCTTCATTGTGTCTCCTTGTGATTATGATGTAAATTAAAACTTATAGGCATATCCTAGCATATAACTGCTAGATGGAATAACCTTGATAGTGCCTATATCCATTGTTCCTACTTCGTTGGTAAGTGTGATTTTACTCCTAGCTCCATCATACCCACGATACTTAAAGTAAGCAAAGAATTGATGATTGAGCTTAAAAAAGTAATGAATCCCCATTGTGGCAGTAAAGCCAAATTGTGAAGCAAACGAGATATTTTGATTATAGCTTGTTTCTAGCATTGCAACCTTTAGACTATTATCTAAAAAGCTTGTCCCCTCAAACCCTAATCCCACATCAAACCCAAAGGTATGCTTATAGGTATTTATAAGATTATAGAGGAATGTAGCACTTAGCCCATAATTAAGCGCGTGGGAGGATAAACTCATATTCATATTAATAAGCTCTGGCATACCATTTATTGCTGTATTAATATCTCCGCTGCTATAATTAGCATAGCCCAAATAGCCTTTTATGCGGATTCCATAATCTTGTGAGAAAAAATATTGCCAACCGATGTTGAGATTTAAGGGAAAGGCTGCTATTGATTTTAGACTTGAGCCAAAGAGATTGTTTGTGCCTGCATTACTTGTTTCCATAAAATCTATACTTGTGGAATAATCTGTATCGGTATATTGCACATCAAGTCCAATAAAACAGCCTGTATGCACAGATTCGCCCTTACAGAATCCAAATGTATCACTTTGATTTGTTTTTGCTAGCTCATTGCTGCTAGGAGTAATAGCGGCTCTACTCTCTTGGTTTTTTAATCTCTGTATCTCTGCTTGAAGCTCTATGACTTGTTTTTCTTGTTTTAAGTCATCTAGTTCTCTTTGAAGCTTACTCATTTCTGTTTCTGCAAATGTTGGATTACACAATCCTATGAACACACCTGTAACTATTGCCATTATGCGATTTAATTTTGCCATTATATTTCCTTTCAATGTTGCGTAAGGACTGCAATTCAAGCAATCCAAATAAGTTAAAGCTGCTATCCTGTGCTAGTGAGCCACTGCTCTTAAGCTTTTTGCCTTAAGAATCAAAACTAATTTGAAGCACTAAATTAGCTTCATATTCGCTTTGAATGCCCACACCATAGCTCATTAAATCAAGAGCTTCTTTTTTTGAGAGGGTATTATTGATAATAGAATCCATCTCTTGTGTTGGTATGCGTTCTTGCATAGTATCTCCTTTCGTGCAAAGCACTTATGTAATAGTGAAAAGAGTTTTTGCAAAATCCGTGTTTAGCAACTTAAAGGGGCATTTAACGCTTTAACATAAAAAAATATAACAAACAAAATCAACAGCCTAGGGCAACTTAAAGGATATTTAACACTTCTATATAGAAAAACAACAGATTGAAAACCCTTCAGAATAGACAAACTTTAGGTATTTGCTGCGAGTCTTGTGTTTAAGGGAGCTAGTAAATCTAGCAATCTTACTCAAGACAACCCACGCGCATTGTAGCGTAATTTTTTCTATTTTGTATTTTATTTTTGATTATTGATATAAAAACATTCTCCATTGTGGCAAATCATTTGAATATGCTCCATTTTTCTTATTGCAGATATTTCTTGTTCTATATTGTAACTTATTGTATTTAGCATAAAGATTGCTACAATAAGCAAAACAACAAATATTGCAAGTCCTATAGAGGATACAGAATCTGTTTGCGCATAATGCAACAAACTTCCAAAAAGTAGAATGTGCATTATCCATATTAATGCTGTGGTATTCTCCATAACAAGAGGAGCAAATATTTCATAACCCCTCCACAAGTCTCCTGCAATATAGCCCAATAAACACACCATTAGAAAAATACCTGCACTAAAACATAATGTAATTTTCTTATTTGTAGAAATATGCTTGGTCATACTATCTCCCTTTTTAAATGTTTAACAATATACCTTTCAGTCTCATCTAAATCAAACCACTTAGTTCTAATGTAGTCAGCAAGTGAAGGAGCATTAGATTCTTTAGCTAAAGTCTTTGGGCAAATAGTCATAATAGCCTCCTTATTGTTCTGTCAATCTATATTCTAATAAATCATTAATACAATCACCTACATTACTATAAGCCGTGTAGTAGTAGTGATTCATAGAAAAAGAAAAAGTTCTTCCATCTGTTAGAATATCAAAGAGCATAACACTCTCATTTATTGAAGTTTCTCTAGAAAAATTTGATAGCCCCACAAACGCATCGGGGCATATTGTCTCACATTGTTCTAAAGTCATTGTTTTGTGTCTAATAGCAATAATTTTATCCGCCTTTATATAAAGCACATTGGAAGCCAAATCACCATTATGGAATGGTAATTCATAAAAACCATTAGCGTTCAAAAAATATTCTAGTATAACCACGCTAACTCCTTTAAAGTAGATTCCAAAAAGCTTTTAGCCTTTTGTTGCAATAATTATAGAGCAAACAAAGACTTAAAATAACGCAAATAACGCTATTTAATAGCCTTTTATCCCTTATAGCATTTTGCCTATTTTCTTTTAGGCATTTTTGAAATATTATCATCAATGAAAGCTTTTGCGATTCTATAATCTTGCTCTATGCCTTTTGGTAGCGCGATTTTTAGGGTATTGGCAATATTTTTACAAAAATTGAACTGCTTTTTGCTAGGTGGGTATTCTCTTCTCTCTTTAGATTCTGCTCGGAGGGGTATAAAATCCATTTTTGAATGAATTTCTTTCATATATTCCACATATTGTTTCTTGCCCTCCATTATTTCATCTAGAGCGGATTCCATTTGGGCTGTGAAATGCAAATCTAGAAGCCATCGATTTTTGTCTTTTTTAAAAAAATTAATTACAGACATTCCAAGTTTTGTGGGAATAATTTCACGCTTTTTATCTTTGGATATTTCTATGTATTCCTTATTAAGTAGGATAGGTAAGAATGTAGCATAAGTGCTAGGTCTCCCTATACCTGCTTTTTCCATTACTTCTATGAAATCGGCTTCTAAATATCGTTTAGGGGGATTTTTTTGAATATCTTTAATGCTTATTTGGGCGATGGGTATAGAATCTCGCTCTTTGTATGCAAATTCACTTAGCTCCTGTTCATCATTTTCCTCTTTCTCATTTTCTTTTGGCTCACTAAATAGCTGTAAAAATCCTAAATCAATAGGCTTTTTGAAGCTCATCTTAAATGCTGTTGTTTTGATATTAATAAAAACATTTGTTTTTTCATAGATAGCGGGCTTACTTTGTGAAAGAATAGTATTTTTGAAAATAATTTTATAAAGTGCAATATGGCTAGAATCTAGCTGCTCTTTGGCGCATATAGATTCTGTGTCTTCATATTTATGGCAATGTGTAATCCTTATAGCCTCGTGGGCTTCTGCTTGAGAATTTTTACCCGCCTTATATTCAGTGTATTGATAAGTGTCTGGGTAAATTGGAGCAAAGAAGTTTTGAGCCTCTTGTAAAAATTCTTTACTTAAGGATTCAGAATCTGTGCGTATATAGGTGATTAAACCTTTGGCAAAAAGTTGCTGCGCTAGATTTTGAATATCTTTTGCAGCAAGCCCTAACTTTTTGCTAGCAACCTTTAGCAGTTTGCTCGTAGTAAAGGGTTTAGGAGGATTAGTTTTTGTGGTTGTTTTTTCAATTTTAGTAATTAAGCCTTTATCAAATGAGATAATATCATCAATGATTTTCTGGGCTTCATCTTTACTGCTAAATCTTACCTCTTTATCATTCTCAATATACTTAAATATAATTTCTTTATTTTCAAGCAAACTTGCGGCAATGATGGCATATTCTTTTTTCTGCTCTTGGTCTAGATTGGCAAAATCATTTATTTCCTCTTCTCGTTTTGTAATAAGTGATAGTGTTGGGGTCTGCACACGCCCTGCACTTAGCATTTTATTGTATGCTAGTGATTGAGTAAGATACGGAGAAAGAATGAAACCTATGAGTTGGTCGCTTACTCGTCTTGCAAGAAATGATTTATAGTAATTAAAATTTGTCTCTACAAAGAGTTTGGCATTTTTAAGCCCTGCTTGAATACCGCTTGGGGTGATTTCGTGAAATTCCGCTCGATAGACTTTATCTGCGACATTTTTAATCTTTTGAAAAAACATATAGCCTATCGCATATCCTTCTCTATCAGGGTCGCTTGCAATATAAACTTCTTGTCCTTTAGCCTTGTTGATAGCATTCATAATAAGAGATTTTTTGGATTCTGTATAATCAAAGATTGCATTGTAATCTTTTTCTACCTCAATATTTTTCAAATCCATAAAATGTCCTATGGTAGCAATAACCTCATAACCCGTAATCTGTTTGATTTTGGCAACCTTATTGGGTGATTCTATGATGATAAGTGGCATTGTTTCTCCTTTTGATGTGATTAAATAATTTGGCTCTTATTTGTCAAATTCTTTAAAATTGCAGCAATTTTTAAGAGCAGAATGTTCTATTGTGTTTTGATTTGCTTGCCTGATTTGTTTATAAAAATCTTTAGCATATTCCTCAATACTCTGATTATCGTTTTGTAATTTTTTAGAATCTATACGAGATTCTAAAGATGATGGCAAAAGTTTTTCTTTCTGCAGCTTTGTGTTTTGATTTATAATGTCAAATGCCATTAAGAACTCCTCTATTGGTTTTTCAAATCTGCCATAGAAAAACGCAAGCTAAATCCTGCATTTTCTATAAGTGGATTTGTGTCTTTTTGTATCTTTTTCCAAGTATCTAGGCTAACTTTTGCTTCACTATTTTCGGTTGGTGGCAAGTCTTTTGGCGGATTTTTAAGTGCAATATTAATGATGTCTGAATTTATGCTCTTAACATACTCTTTGCGCTTAATCTCAAGCATTTTTTGAATTTGGGCATTAATTTCTTCTTGGCTCATTGTTTTGGTATTTTCATTCTCACTCATAGTCTGCGTGGCTTGGCTTATCATTTTGTCTTCAACAAGCATTTCATTCCATTGCTCTTGGGCTTTTTTATCTTCCTCACTTGATGATTTAGATGTTAGGTCTGTCTGGTAGGTATTAGAATCTTGAACTACTTGTACCTGCTTATCCTCATTTAATTGCTCTAATGGCTGTTGCTCTTGTATTTTTGGAGAATGCGTTGTTACTTGCAAAGTTTGGCTAGATTCTATATGTGAATTCTTGTGCTTTTTGCTGTGAAGCTTTTTAAGCAATGCCGCATTAGTAGGGTCATATTCCCACTTAAGCCGCTTTTGCATTGCTTTTTCTTTATAGTAATATGCCGCTTTGATTTTGATAGGCTTTGCCTTATGTCCAGATACAAGGATAATAATTTCATCATTTGGTATATTTAAAATATCTTGCGCGGTAATAAGTTCTGTTCCCTCCAATGAATAACTAGAAGTCCCACCAAATGCTATTGCTCCATCTTTTGTGCTATGGCTTCTATTTTCTCTTGTGTATTTGCCTATTTGTTTAGATACCTGTTCTGCAGAATCTGCGTCATTCATTTTAAATAGAATCTGATAACCTGTTGTATCAGTCATAATTTTTAAATCATCTTCACCATAATATTTTTTAATAAGCCCATAGCTTTGGGTAATGTAAAGTGGCACGATGTTATAGCTTCTACACAATGCAGGCATTTCTAGTAAAAAAGGCATTTTCCCAAATCGTATAAACTCATCAAGAATAAGATATATGCGCTCATTTAGGTTTTTACTTTCTCTTGTCATTAGATTCTTGGCAATAGATTCTAAAAGCACACGAATGAGACTTTTTAATGTATCAATATCAGTTTGAGCAATCTTAATATAAAGTGTAATATTTTTCTCGCGCAAATCTTCATACTCAAAGCTCATTGAACTTGTAGCATCTCGCACTTGATATGAAGTAAAAACTGCCATAAATCTTGAAAATGTGGATTTAATACTTGCAAATTCTTCATCTGCAGCATTTGCCCACGCTCTTGCATAATTTCTTACAATCACATCAAGAGTTTCTAGCCCACTTTGTTTGTTTGCTTCAATTTGCTCATAAGTTTCGCTTTCCCAATTCTTGGGATTCTTAATGTCCAAATATTTTTGTTCAGCAACTTGCTGATAGAAAATTTTTTCAGGATTTATGCCATCTATCTCAAGATATTTGCTAGTTTTTGGGTCAAATTCATAGATTTTCTCATAATAAGGGCTTTCTTTTGGAATAAGAGGTTTGTAATCTTTCATCGGGGCATTAGCAATATCAAAGAAATTACTTTCATTTTTTACACAGCACTCATAGAGCGCGTGAAACACAAAAAATTCTTTTGCTTTACTTACCCAGTGGTCTTCTCCTTTTTCTTCCACAAAGATTGTATTGGCAATCTCATCAACAAGTCGCCTTTTGCCATTGAAATCAAGTTTGGAGATAATTTTTTTATCAAACGGATTAAATTTAAGGCTGTTGTCGTTTCCTAGAGGATTAAAGACATATACTTCATTTTTGAAAGCTGATTGACGATAGCCAGCTGTTAAATCGCAAAGCTCACCTTTAATGTCTAAGACCACACAGCTTGTAGGCAGCGTTAATAAATTTGGAATGGCTACTGCTGTTGATTTACCAGCACCCGGCGGAGCAACGATAAGGGCTGCCAATGGCGCAGAGAAATAAATTTTACGCTTTGTCCATAATTCTTTATGGATTCCAAGCAAAAAACCTCCTCTTGAATAATTTACATCAAGCATAGGCGTTTCAATTACTATGCCAAATTCAAAGAATTTTTTAAGAGCTTTTTTGTAGCGTTGTGGTGTGAAATTTAGCGGATTAAGGAGCTGAAGGGTATTTGTGATAAATTTATTCATCACAAATCTTTGTTTCTCTATATCTTTACTTTGCGCCCATCTTGCTTTGCCGTGAGTAGTTTTAGTGGTCTTACCTTTGAGTATCATAATAAGAAATAATGGTGGCATAAGTGAAAGAATAAGAGCTAGATACACATCAAATTTCATAGGTCTTTTAAAGCCATTAAGTATATTATCTACTATGATAAGTGCGAATTTAATGAGTTTATCCCATTCATTTATAGCAAACATATAGTGCAGTGCATAAAGAAATGTAGCGGGAACAGAAATAATAGCAATTAAAAAATATAAGGGATAAAGTTTTTTATTATTCATTATCTCTTCCTTGTATGAGTTTTAGATAAAAGAATATTGGCAAAATGATTGGTGAGCTTTCTTGTTTCTTCCAAACCTTGTTTTAGCTCATTTAATTCGTGCTTTATTTCCATTAAAAAATTTTCATCTCTTGTTAGATTCTCTAACTCCCACTCATCATCGCTAAGGTTTGCAATATTCAAGCGCAATGCAATTTGATTAATATTGCTCATTGTGGCATTAAGGTCTGTATAGAACTTTTTATTGAAATTAAGAATATTTTTAATTTCATTTGATTTTTTCTGTATATCTTTTTCTTTATGGCTTGAAAGAAAGTTTTCAATAACCTCTGTCATTGTCTTGCCTTCTTTTTGTGCTTTTTTGGTTAAGTTTTTATAAGATTCTATGGATAGAAGACAATGGAATCTGTGTGAATTAAAAGTTTTACTATTTTTGTAGTCTGTCTTTCTCATTTTAGGCTACCTTTTCTTGCAGGATTCTTCTTAAATCTTTTTTTACATCAAGTATATCCTCAATAATGCGTGCTGTGCCTTTGCGTTTGATTTGAATGACATAATCAATAGCAGCAATAAAATAATCAATAATAGCTTCATCAGATACATTGCTTGCACCACCAAATTTAGCATTCATCGTGATAGCATAAATGGCATCTTTTACGCCATTGGCGTGCAAAGTTGAAATAGAGCCACTATGTCCTGTATTATTAAGGCGTAAAAAGAGCATTGTATTGCGTGTGTCAATTTCTCCAAGCAGTAATCTATCAGGAGACATACGCATACAATCATTGAGTGCTTTCTCATAGGTATAGTTAGCAGATTCTGTTTTGCTTACTACAATTTGCACTTTATTTGGATTTTTAATGTGTAGCTCGGGTGAATCCTCTACAATGACTATGCGCTCATTTAATGGAATCTCTTCAAGCAAAGAATTAGCAAATGAAGTTTTGCCTGTGGCTGTTCCACCGCTTACAAGGATATTTTTACGCTCTTTTATAAGATTTTTTAATCTCTCATAACTCCAAAGCTCTGCGCAATGTTGGCTAAAAGCAAAATTTTCTATTGGAAATTTTGCTTCACTAGGCACACGAATATTAATACTAATTTCATTTGTTGCAGTAATGCTTGGGTGCAGAGCATTCACACGAAAGCGTGAGTTGGGTATAGAGCAAGACAGATGAGGCACATTAATATCAAAAAAGAGGTTGCGCGCAGTGGCAAGCTGCTCACAAAAATTGAGCAAAAATCTTTCATCAAGACTTTCATCTTCAAGTCTTTCATAATGTCCATTTTTCTGAACCCAAAGCTCTTTTTCTCTATTAATGCAAATCTCATTAATCTCCATTGTAAGATATTTGTCAAGTCTTGAAAGTAAGGCTTCTAAGAGTTTTGAGCGCATAGGTATCCTTTAGGCATTAATTTCATCGTTAAGTTTTTTTATTTTTATTTTTATTGACGCAACCTTAGCTTCAAGAGTGCGCAATTCTTTAATTTCTTTGTCAATCTGCTCCATTTTTTTAAGCTTTGTTCTTTTTTTGGCTATATCTGCCTGTATGCTCTCAAAATCAAGCTCTGCTTGTGTGTGGTTTGTCATTTCATTTTCCATTGTGTTTCTCCTTTAGTGTTAAGATAAAATTATCATCTTGCGTATTCAGCGCAACTACTATTTCTTCCACCTGCGTTATTGGCTCTTACACAAAAGTTTGTGCCATTATTAGTCCAATTCTTATATTCAGTGGTTTTTTCTATATTTTTGGTCGTATCATTCTCAAAATGCTTTCTATGAACCTCATAGTATGTGCGCCATTCTTCATTAAGATTGATACTATCACTAGCGGGAATCTCCTTTCTGCGCCATTCATAGAATCTCTCATTTTTCCCCGTAGGGTCATAGTAAATGATATATTCTGAACCATCTGGGCGTATATAGACATCTTTTTTGGTTACATCATATTTGGTATAGGTCGTAGTCCAAGCAGCAGCTGCTGTATTAGTTAGAGCTTGATATGGGCAGGCATAGCTGCAAGTAGAAAACACACCGCATTTTTTCTTGCAAGTATCAGGAAACTCTCTGTAGCTAAAAAGATTAAGATGAAAATTTTTTGTTATTTCTTCATTAGTAGGTTTTGCTTCATTGAGTGCTTCTAAATGCGTGTATTCCATTGTGTATTCACTCTTTTTGCCAGCTGTTGTGGTGTAATCGCACGCTGTAACCTTCTCTTCTTTACCCTCTACATCATCATAAAATGATAATTCTGTGCGCTTTTTACCCTTGAGATTAGCATCGTCCATTACCCAATCGCCACAGCTTTTTTCTTTATAGTCAAAGACTTTATCTGTTTTTACACCTTTGTTAATGAATATTTGTTCTTCAGTGAAAGGGTCGATATAGTATTGATTTACTATGCGTTGAGCCTGTTTGGTGGTATTGTTCTTCTCATATTCTATAAGTTCCTCATTGACTTTGCCATAGGCAATGCAATCTGTAGCTTCATAAATTAGCCCATCAAGCCCTCGATAGAGAACTTGAGTAGTAAAAAATGTGCCTACACCATTGCCATAGTCTTTCTCTGTTTCTGATAATGAGCAGCGTGTGTCATCGCGCCACATTTCTGATTGATATTCTTCTCCAACTAAATCCACACAATCACCTAGATTCTGCACTTTAGATTCATTGTCAATGTAATAATATTGAGTTTGCTTAATAGCCTTATTTTTATCAAAATCCAATCGGTATTCACATTTTGTATCATCGCGCACCGCCATTTTTTCTACACATTTGCCATCTTTGTCAATAATTGATAGCTTAACAGAATTAGTAAGATATTCAGGTACAGAACAAAATTGCTTGCTCCAAGTGGTTTCTGTGTTGGTCTCTCCTAGAGCTGTATTTGTTGAGCTTAGTGGAAAATATGGCATAGTAGAGCCTGTGCCGCCACTACCTACGCTAATATTGCCCACACTTGAGCCTTGTCCGGCACTAGCATTAGTGCCACTTTTACTTTGATTGGTTTTTTTAGCATTTTTTTCTTCTGTGCTAGGGGCATTGGCAACAATTTGGGCAAATTCTTGAAACTCTTTTTGATTTTCACCCGATAGAGATAGATTCTGCCCTTTAGGAAGTTTTGTATTAGAATCTTTAAGCTTTCTTGTAAGCTTAGGCTTACTCATAAGCGTATAGATTTTACCATTGTTCATAAGTCTATCAATCTCAAAGGTTACATTCTTTTTAGAATCTACCTTGTAAGTGCCTATGGCTTGAAATGAAAAATTATCATAGGCAATTTTTCCATTTAGCACACCCTCTTTGCTTCTAAACATTATGTCATCATCAGTAATCAATGAAATAGCAGCAGAACTATGTTCTAACCCTAGACAAAGTATGATAAGAGCTGCAAAAAGCCTTTTCATCAGTCCTCCTTTGAAATAAAATTGAAATTTATTCATCGCTGTCCTCCTCTTGTTGTTTTTTCTGCCTAAAAAAGCGTGCGACTGCTTCGCCTTTTTTAGGCACTGGGATAAAAATATCCTGGCTTGGAGCAATAAAAATCCTTGAACCTTCTCTTATAGTGATGATGGGCTGGATTTTGATTTGCTCTTGAATAATGCGTTGGATAATGCCGCTTATATCTTGTCGCATACCACTCATAATTTGACTTTGAGCATAAAGTCCCATTAAATCTGCATTGGCATTGCCACTGCTTTGAGCATTGTTAAGCTGAGAGCTTTTTGAATTTACATAGAGTAAAAGTCCATTTGAAAGAGTAGAGAGTGTGAGTGGTATGCCATATCGTTCAAAATTACGGCTATGAACTTCGCCTACAAGTCCATTGTATCCTTTAACATCAGCACTTTTTGCTTCGGTTAAGAGAATATTAACACCGTGAGGCGTAATAATTCTTGTCCATACAACTTGTAGTCGGTATTCTCCTATTTTGTTATTAGATTCATAAAATCCTATAACTCTTGAGCCTTTAGGAATAAGCACAGCTCTCCCCATAGCTCCATAAATATTTGTTTCTACTTGAGCTACTACATTACCTGCAATTTGGCTAGAAATAGGGCGCACAAGAAATGCTGGTATCATTCTATCAGCAGTAATGGTGCGCAAAAGTTTATGCTCGTTACTTGCTTCATCTTTTTCATCAAAATTACTAAATTCATCAACTCCATATTCAGTGTCTTTTTTGGGTGGTTCATCTTGGTTAAATCTTGAAGCGAGAATATCATTAATTTTGCGCTGGCTTTCATCTGCATTCTCATAGATAAATTTTTGATTTTCTTTTGCTACAGAATCTCCTATGTAGTATCCATTTTCATCATAAAGAAAATCAGGATTTTGCTCCTCTGGTGGCACAGGTTTTGAGGGGTCTGTGCTTGTGCTGTATGTTTTGTTGGGATTTTTAAATTTGTTAGGATTTTTGGTATTTGTAGAATCTTTATTATTGCCTTGCCAACTAGAGCTATCTCCTTTTTGGTTTTGAGCAGGAATAGTAGTTATTGCAATTTTTGGGCTATTCTCATCTTTATAGGCTTCCTGCTCATTTTTATCTTTTTCATCTTCATAAAGCACTAATTCTCCCGCTTGGTTTCTTTCAATCTCCACACCTGCTTTACTAAAAATTTTATCTTCTGCGCTTAAGTAGTTCTTTTGTTCTTTTTCATCAAGTGTGTAGGGCTTTCCACTCTCATCAAAATATATGCGCTTGCTATCTTTATCATAGAGAATGGGGTTGCCATTTTCATCTAGTTCAATAACATTTCCTTCCTTATCCCTAAATACTCTTTTATTTTTGCGCTTAATTTCCTCTTGCTGTTTTTTCATCTCTTCTTGCATTTTTTGCAGCTCCTCTTGCATTTGGCGCATTTTTTGGGCTTCTTGTTGCTGCTCTTTTATTTTTTGCTCATACTGCTCAAGTTTCTTTCTAGATTCTGAAAATAGATAATCTTCGAGTGGAAATTTTGTATTCATCTCTGCCCACTCCTCATCTTCGTCTATCAAAGAAGCTGCTATCATTAGCGCAAACAAAAGAAGGAAAATAATAAATGCAGCTATAATGAACTTTCTGCTTTTGATTAAATCTATCATCATTATTTTCCATTGGTGCTATTCTTTGTAGGTGTAGTTTGCGCATTTGGCGCATACCATTTAGGTAGAATTAAAATATTTTGCTTTTCTTTTGGAATATCTTTTATGTTTTGCATTTGATTGGTGTTTTTAGGACTAGATTTTTGTGTATCATTAGCACTATTAGCAGTAGTCGTTTCTTGTATCGCATTTTGTGATTGTGGTGCAATAAGTGTATTTTGTATAGGCTTAGATGGTGCTGCATTTGTTTGGGCTTGTGGTGAGGAAGTGGGAATATTTTTAAATATGTCTGCTACATTAGATTCTTCTTTTTTATTCTCTTTAGTATTTTGCGCTGTCTTTTTTGCTTTTTTTGTTTCCTTTGACTTATTTTGTAGCTCTTTTAATTTTTGTTCTTTAGCTCTAATTAGCTCTTCAAGCTCTCGGGGTTGCATATCATTGCCGCCATTTGTTTTACTAGAATCTTGCACAGCTGGCATTTGGATATATTCTTTTTCTTTAATGACAAGTGGTCTTTGAATGCGCTGCACGCACACATATTCATCGCCTATCTTTAATGTCCATTTTTCATTTACATCTTCTGCAATAATATAATTACCCACCACACGAGTATTGACAGGATTATCATAGCCATCAACGACTTTGAAAATAACAGGAAATTTAGAATGAGCATTTTCTCTATCAAATTTGAAATATGTGTAATCATTGTCATTAAAAATATCTACCGCCATCATTGCAATGGAAGCTTCAGTTTGTTGTGGATTGAGCCATAAGCTTCTCCAACTGCGCACACTTCGTGGTTTTTGCGCATACCCTCTTTTAATCTTAGTTTTATCGATATAGAGTGTATTGACTTTATCGCCAATAGTGATAAATTCTCCGTCATCTTGTTCAATGGTGGCAAATGGTATTTTTCGCTCATCGCCATCTTCATTCCAACCACCACTAATATATCCATTATTTTCATTTGCTCCTACATTGCCTCTGGCATATAATCCGCTCTTATGCTCTTTAATGGGAATGCGCCCAACATTTCTATTCTTGCTTACAAATACCATAAATGCAGGGTCTCTACGATTTGTAAAGTGAGTAGAAAATAGATAGAATGTGTAGATTGTGCCGCTTTCTCCAATGATAATGAGATTGCTATCAATACCAATAAGCTTTGGCTTTATAGTTACTACATTATTTAGATTCCATCTATTGTTAGTTTTACTTAATTCTTTGACTTCAAATCCATTAGGGTCTCCCACAATGACATCTGCTATGGTGTCATTATCAAGCACAATGGTGGTTACCATTGCAAAGCGAGTGCGGATTTTATGCGTTTCTCCATCTCTATGTAAAATATTTAAAGTATTATCTTTGAGTTTTCTATTAGGATTCCAAAAGTGTTTTTGCACGGCATCTAGAAATATCATTTTATCAGTATGCTCATTTTTTGGCGCATTCTTAGCCTCATCGCCAAAATCAGAATCACTAAATACAGAGCCATCTTCATCGGTAAATGCTTGCTCTTCTAGTGTTTGGGCATAGTTTATGGAGAATAATCCAAAAACGAGTGTGATAGATAAAATGCCGCGCATATTCATTGCTTATTCCTTTTGCTCTACTTGAGTTTGTCTTTGCTCAAATGCTTTATCAAGCTGCTCTTTTATACTTTCTTGTGTCTCTTGCTCTTCATACTCTTGAATATCTTGTTGCTTATCTGCAGCAGATTCTGTATTTTCAGAATCTGTATAGTTAGAAATATCATCTTGTGGCGCAATCTCTATCTTGGGCGGTGTGCATTGACATTGCCACTGATTTTCAATCATTGTATGAATATTTTGGCTTTGCTGTTTTATTTGTTCTTCTTTTACTTGTGTATTTTTTAAATTTTTTTCTAATTGGGCAAATTCTCTTATCTCCTTGAGCGCATAAAAGCTTGATATACCAGCGATAAGACTTAAAATAACGGCTATGATGGTTGCGAAGTGCATTATTTCTCCTTTTGTTCAATTTGATTTTGCGTAGCAGAATCTGCTACTTGCTGCGTGTGTTCTGCGTTTGTGTTAGCAGTTTGAATTTGCGTGGATTGAGGTGCTGCCTCTACTTTTTGTGGCACTTGCGCATTATCTAATGTTTCAAGATTCTCCTTTTCTTTTTTTACCTCTTTATGTTTGTTCATCTTAGAATCTAAAAAACTAGAAAGTTTTGCGAATAGTTTGCCTATCTTTTCTATTTGGTGCGTAGAGAATGTCTTAAACTCTTTTTTTCTCTCATCTTGGGCAATAAGCTCTATAAATGCCTTGTATTTAAACTTTGATTCTTTTAATGTTTTAAAGAATGGCTTATAGGTGAGATAAAAACCACTAAAAATAACTGCAATGGCAATGGTTAGCATAATAACTCCTTATTCAAATGGATTTGGTTCATTGCGTTCTCCTTGTTGTTGGGATTGTTGCTTCATCTTAGATTCACGCTCTTTTTGCTCCTCAAGCTCTAGAGCTTCTTGTTGTTTTCTTTGGGCAGCTAGGATTTTTTCTTTCTCCTCCTGCTCTTTGCGCATTTTTTTAATCTCATCATTGAGTTCTTTTCTTTTTTGTGAAGGAGATTTTTGAGCTTCTTTCTCAAAGTCAAATTCTATTTTTGTCTCTTTATCGCTCTCATCTTTTGGCACATCGCCTTCTATGGTATCTTTATGTTTGTATTGGTAGTCATCTCTTAAAAACTCGTTGCTATCATTCTTGTTGATTTCTTTTTTCTTAATTTTTGACTTCACCAAATCAGGATTGACCTTATTTGCTTCATCAAGCTCTTTGATGGTGGCAATTTCAGTAACAGAATATTCTTTCACCTCAAAACCTGTTGGATTTTTAGGAATTGATTTAAAATCAATATCAAGCTCATTAAAGTGATATATGAGGGAGATTCTGTATCTTTTTTGACTTTGTAGCACTCCTACTGCAAATAACCCAATTTGTGCCTCTACTTGAGCATAACCATCTTTAATGATAGCCACATTGACAATGCGCACACCACGCTCTAGATTAGAATTACCATAAATAGAATCTTCTTGGGCTACGATATTTTCAAAAGTCTGCCATACCTTTTGTGAGCTTTGTAATCTCACAACCTCATATCTTTCTGTATCATCAAAGCGATTAATAGTTTCTCTATTTAGCACATAGGCACTAATTAGGCTACGCACTAGAGCTTGATTGGCAGTGATTTTTTCATTAGCTTTTTCAATATGCACAAAATTCTGTGTAGCATTAGAAAACCCCACAAGATAAGGCTCTTTTTCTTTTAGGGGAAAAAGGCAGATAATAAGGATAAGCTGCACAATGGCAAGCGCAATAAGTCCTTTATTGAGATTTACAACAAACTCGTGTGTTTTTTGTTCTGTGCGTAACAACACATTAGCGTCTTGTATGGTTTGAAAAATAGTATCTATCTTGATATGCTTTGCTTCATTCATGCGTTTAATGCCGCTTTTGAGTTTCTCACTTATTGTAGTATGCTGCGCATTATCTTGAGTCTCTTTGGGCTTTTGATTTGGCATTTCAAAATACTTTTCTTCCATACACACTTCTTTAGGCTAGATTATCTATAGCAATAAATAGACTTTTGTCACACGCACAAGGAGATGGCTTCATCTCATAGCGTTTTGCGTCTTTCATAGCTGCACAACCACTTAAATAAATGCTAATAGCTATGAGGGCTAAAAGTAATCCTATGTAGATAATTTGTGTCATTTTCATTGCTCACTCCTTTAAATTACTTGGGGCTACTATCGTTATTTTTGAAGCTTTGATTGGTAATCTCATTGCTTCCTTTTAGCCCTGTTTTTGCTCCCTTTGAAGCTCCCTGCAGAGCATTTGTGCCAACATCTTTTGCTAGACCTCCTATGCCTTGAATTGCTCCTGAACCTATCGAGGCAATTTTGGATAATGCAGGATTGTTGTGCATTGCACCACTTGCGGCACTTGTGGCTTTATTAATGCCTGCATTAATACTTCTTGCTACACCTCCTGCAGCCGCTTTTTCGTTTCCTGCGGCTTTGGCTAGTCCTGCAAGCCCTTTGCCTGCAGCGTGAGTTGCTCCTCCTGTAGCCACAGCAGCAGCTGCATTAAGCGCACCTCCTACACCTCCACCCCCTGCTTGTGAAGCTGTTTTTGCCAATCCTGCTGCACCACCTCCCATCATTCCTGCAGCAGCTCCCATTACGCCCATCATAGCTTTTTGTCCCATTCCTGCTATGCCCTCACCAATGCCGCCGCCTGCACCCATAATTTGTTGTATGATGTTCGGAACCTGCTTGACAAGATAGGTTGAAATCAATACTCCCAAGATACCTGTTACCACTTTTGACATAATGTCTGCGTTTTGTGCGACATCTCCTAAGATATTGCTCCACGCATCGCTATTGTTGGAGGTTAGTGCAAGAATTTCATTTTTCAAAGCATTCATAATAGAGATGTTAAAGAGTGCCACGAGCATAAGCAGTGGTTTATACATTGTGAGGGCAAAAATCATCGAGAGCCACTTAAATGCCATTCCCCGCGTTTGCGGTAAATAGAGACAAATAAGCATTATGGGAAATAAGGATTGCAAAAAGACAATTTGAATGTATGTTACAATGATAACTAAGATAACTATGCAGATAAAAATCATACATACGACAAATAAGACTATAGAGACGGCAGCGACAACAAAGAATATGCCCAAGTTGCTTCCTGTCCAGCCTATTTTGGTAGAGCTTATAGCCGAACTCATAATATCCTTTGCGGCTATATAAGTTCCCTCTACTACCTTATCTATAGAATCTGTGCCGCTTTGCATTGTTGTTCCAGCTACACTTGAGATACCTGCTGTGCCTTTTGCAAGTAAATCCATAATAATGCTGCTAGGGTAGTCAATAAAAGAATCAAATGCTTGCTTAAAATCCATAGGATTTTGAATAATTCTATTCATAATATATAAGAATGTAAGAAAACATATCATTGATGTGAGATTTTTCCAAGTGATAAAATCTCCCTCTTGCACTTTTTTGACTACCCATAGTGAAATGCCAAAAACACCTATGAAATTTGTAATTTGCCTTACTTTCATTAATTGAAACAGCTGCGTGGCAACATCATTGATAAAAGTATTAAGAATTTGCTGAAATCTGCTCATTACAATACTATAAAAGCCTGCTCCGCCTGTTTTGTAGCCACTATCAGCCCAGATTTCTTGTGGTAGGCATATAAAACTTAGGGCGATAAGTATGAGGAGGATTCTGCTCTTATTCATTGAGAAACTCCTCTCTCCAATTGGCATTGTTTGTAGATTTAATTTTCTTCACTTTTTGCACAACTTTAGAATCTGAAGATAAGACCTTAAGATATTTGCCAAGCTTTGCAAGATTAACATCTAAGATATTACTTTGATTTGTAATAAGGTTTTTAAGCAGCACTTTTCGCTCATTTTGTCCAGTATTGAGCAAAAAAGCCATTTCATTATCAGAAAGGTGGATATTATATTTTTCAAACACCTCAATATCTTTAGTGGGAAAAATAATGATATGGGCTAAATTTCTTAAAAATGAATCAGCATTTTTGACACCATTAAGCTGATGTAAGTCTTGCAAAGCCATTGCCATCACAGAATTAAGCTTTCGCATTTGTGTTAAGGTAATATTAATCCTATCGTTAAAAGCCTCATTGCCAAGATAGCTTTTAAATTCATCAATAAAAATAAAAGTGCCTTTATCATTGTTCTTAGCGCGGTATGTAAGCTTTTGGAATAGATATTGAGCTACAAGTGCGGCATCTTTTTCGTTATTGACAATAAAATCCATATTAAGAGTGGTGAGCTTTTTGTCAAACTCTAAGGAATCTTTGGTGGAGTTAAAAAGAGAATTATTTTGATATTTTTCAAGTTGGATTCTAATTTGTTCATCATTAGTTTTAATCACACCTTCTTTAAAATCCTTTAGGTTTGCTTCATATCCTTGTGCGGCAATTACATTATGATAGAGGTCTTCTACGCCTTTTTCAATGGCTTTAATTTTTTGAGCCTCTAGCTCATTTGTAGCATTGACATCTAAGCCCACCATTTGACAAATCCACGATGATAAAAAGGTAATATTTTCTTTGTCGTTAGGAAGGGTAAAAGGATTCATTGAAAAATCTTCACCGACATTGTATTCACCATTAAGAAACTCTGTAATGGCATATAATCCATTTAGTCTATCAAGTGCGAGAATATCAATATTGTATTTGAATAGATTGGCAATAATAAAGGAGAGCAGTGTTGTTTTCCCTGCACCAGTCCCACCTATAATCATTGTATGCCCAACTACATAGTCATCATCATTTGCGTGAAAATTAAACAAAAATGGTGATTGTGATTGATTTTTAAAAATAGTTACAGGCGTTTCTCCCCACGAATTACGCGTTTTGCCAATATATTCTTTTTCAAACAGAATCATTGAGCTAATCGTAGAACTTGTATGAACACGCTTTCTAGCATTAAGATAAGATTTGTTTGGAAACATTGAGAAAAATGTAGGCTGTAAATTAAGAGTTTCTGTAACTGCTACAAGTCCATAGTTTTTGAAAAGATTGAGTATATCCATAGAGTTGCTATTTAACTCCTCTTTACTCTTAGCCTTCACAAGGATAGCAAATGAGAAGTTTTGAGCAAAAAGCCTATCTGAATCTATAAGCTCCTTTAGTTCATATAATTGAGCCTTAGCAATATTTGGCGCAAGCTTAATTTTTGATTTGATGAGACTTTGGGCTTTTTCCTTTGAGACAGAATCTATGCTAAGATAAATATCAAACTCAATAGGGCTATGCAAAATATTTGAGGTAAGTAAGCTAGTGATATTTTCACAATCATAAGCTTTTATGCCGATGAAACGATTAAAGGTTTGAGTGCCATTATAGTTTTGGATAAAGTAGTCTTTATGAAAGCTTACATCACTAGCTATGTAAGAATCGCTTAATAGCCCATCTGTTGGCTTTATTGGAATATAGATGCCATTAATATATTCTGCATAGAATCGCAAAAGCTCCACTGAAGTCATTTCTTTGACTTCATATTGGCTAAGTGTTTTTGTTACGCGCTCAAGTGTAGCCTTAAGCACACTTAATTTATTGGTATAAGTGATATTATTTGCACCATCTTCTTTTATAGAAGTGGTCATCTCAAGCTTCTTCTTCTCAAAAAAACCTTTTGCACCCTTATTCTTAGTCTCTAAGATAATGAAATATTCATTGACATAAACGCGCTCACGCCTTTCCCACGCATTGATAATCTCTTTTGCATAGGGATTGTCAATATGATATTCTTGATTATAAATAAGCTGTCTGCGCTTAGCAATAATACGTGCTTCTACACTATCACTTAGTGCATTGAGAGCATTAATGCGAGATAACATCGTATCTAGCCCTTCTTGCTCTCTAAAAGTGTTGTAATTAATGCCTTCTAATGTTATTCCTGCCACAAAATTTTCAGTTTTTGTAATAAGAAACCTTTCATCATAAAGCCCTAGTATATTATTTTCTTCGCACATTGAATAGCTATTTGGAACTGCGCTAAAGATAAAATTGCTTATATATTGCTTGAATGTTTCAGTGAGATTCATCAGCTATTCTTTCAAGCATAGTAAGTGCCAATACCTGTTTTTAACTGCAGTGTATTGAGCGCAATATCTACAATGTCGTCATCAAAAAATTCGATAATGTAAAAAAATGTGATGGCAACAATAAATAGCACCAATGTATATAGCCCTAAAAAAGAGTTGAGTGCCAAACTTCCTATAGCTGATATAGCCCACGACTTGATATTGAGTCTTAAAAATTTCTCTTTTTTCGTTAATTCGCGGATATTTTCTGTCGTTACTTGATATACATTTAGCATAATTTTAAACCTAATTGCTAAAGAAGGTATTTGCGATGGTATCAGCATTCATAATGATAAGAGTTGCTGCAATAATACCTATACAAGTGAGGAATATCTCTTTCCATCTATCAAGATTCTTCATAAAGTAAATGCCAACTGCAATGATGATGATTGTGCCTATGGCTTTAAGTCCTGTTGAAAGCCAATTTGTAATTTTGCTCACCATTGTTTGCAAATCAGCAGCACAAGCAAAATCAGGGAATAAAAACAATATTCCTATAACTACAAATAAAATATTATGCGACTTTGCTATTTTCATTGCAATCCCCCTTAAAAGTAAGTTTTTGAAGTGCTTTTTTGATTTTTGAGCGCATAATTTGTTGGTGGAATGGGTGTTCTATTGGTGGTGGCGATTCTTTAACCAAAGCTTCATAGTTAATTGTAATGCTTATGTTGGGACAATCTAGACTTTGAAACTCAATCATCACATCTTTGATGTGAAAGTATTTGTGGTGGCTCTTTGTTAATTTCCATAGTGCATTGTCTATATTGTAAATCACACTTTCATTGCGCTTAACGATTTTATTAACAATGCTTTGCATATCTTTAAAGAATCTATTTGGGAATTGCTGAAAATCTTGTGTAAGTTGAACATCGTGGATAGATTTTTGATGAGTCTTTTGGGTAAATATTAAAGATTTTTTATAATCAAGAATCTCAAGGAACATATATTCCTTGTCTTTAAAGTTATATTTAATGAGCTGGAGTGCTGTGAGTTCTTTGAGCCATAGTTTTATAGTTCTTTCACAAACATCATAACGATAGCAAACTTCCTTGTATTCAAAATAAATTTTGCTATTATTCTTTTGCAAATATATTCCTACTAGGAACATATAAAAAAGAAAGATTTTAGGATTTTTATAAGCTTCAAAGAACGGAAGTATTGCGCGCTGTATTTGATATTCTTTGAGAATAATTAGAGCTTCTTCTTCTACCTCTTCTTGTGAGAGATTATTAAGAAGGGCAACTAGGTCTTTGTCATTAGTAGGCAGATGAGACATTTTGTTTCTCCATTCCTACTGAAGAAACAAAAACTTGGAGTTAGCTTAAAAATCCAAGATTCTAGA
>NZ_JRPR02000010.1 GCF_000763135.2 Helicobacter jaachi
CAGAATTTGCAAGCTCTATAAGCCTTTTTTGCGCACTTTTAGGAGTATTTATAAAAATGAAGTTATAATCTCATTTTTTTATTCCCCGTGGATTCTATATTTCCGCGCTATTGCTTTTTGACAAAAGCCGCGCGCATCTTACAAAATGTTAGATTCTATAAACTACTGCTTAAGGTTAAGGAGCGTGTTTAGAATCTGGTCTGATGTGGTTACAGCCTTTGAGTTAGCCTGAAAGCCCCGCTGCACCACGATGAGTTGCGTCAAACTGCGGCTTAAATCCACATTACTCATCTCAAGCTTTGAGCCGCTCACACCACCTCTACGCCCTGTATTTGCCGCACCAATCATAGGCTCACCAGAGTTTCCTGTCTGTGAAAAGACATTCCCGCCCTCTGCTTGCAAGCCTGTGTTGTTGGCAAAGTTAGCCAAAGCCACTTGAGCAAGCGCGATAGAGCGTCCATTACTAAACGCACCTAGTAGCGAGCCATTTGAGTCAAAGCGGATATCCATTAAGTCGCCCGCTTGATAGCCATTTTGATTAATCGCATAGGTTTCAGAGATTTTATCCACACTTGTTAAGCCGCCAAAGCTCTCATTTGCACCAAATTTAAGCTCAAGCCTTTGAGGTCCTTTGCTGCCATTTTTGGGGTCAAAGTGCAGCACAGGTGGATTCATACCTGAAAGCGAACCATCGCTATTAAATGTCGCGCGCCCTCCTTCAAAGACATTAGGCTTAGTCGCCGAGCCACCCACAAACTGCGCAGGCTCTGGCACTACTGCTCTAAAGCTCCATATCGCATCGCCTGTTTTCCAAAACTCAAAGCGGATATTATGCTTACTACCCAAACTATCGACAATATCCACACTTGTGGCGTGCGTGGCTTTGACCATTTTGCCTGTATTCACAGCCGAGCCGCCCTCAATGAGTGAAGCGGTATTAAGCGCTTTCATTGTTTCTTTGAAAAGCACATTGTTAGTTACATTATCCGAAAAGTGGCTTGTTACATACAAGCTAAGGTTGCGCTGCTCATCATCTGCATCATCATTATTGATAATCTCAAACATACCCCAGCGATTAAGCGTTACGCCCACAGAAGCGGTGCTTTCTTGGTAAGTTTTTTCAGGATTTTTAATCATATTGGCATCATATTGAATAAGTGCGCGCAAATCCTCTGTCGTCCTAAACTGCCCAGTAGTAGAATCTGCATCTTCAGATTTTGTATAGCGGTATCTAAAGGCTGTAATATCCTCCTCACCCTTAACAAAATTTTGAAATACGCCCGTTCCATTAGCTGTAATGCGCACATTTTTCACTTTCTCACCGCCGTCCATTTGATTGCGGTTTTCAATCCTTAATTGTCCCGCATCGACATATGCGCTCACGCCTGTTTTATCGCGCAATGAATTAATAGCATTTTGTGCCGCCACAATGGAGCTAACCCCCGTAATCGCAGAATTATTAGAAAAGCTCACTTGTTCACCATTAATGCCTATGGTGCTTACATCACTAGTTGCCACTGTGTCATGCTTAATCATAGCTGTTTTGTAGCTTAGCCAAATGCCTTGATTTTCATTAAGTGAAAATGCATCGCCATCATCATTAAATAGCACGCCCATATCCTCACCCACTTGCATAAGCACACCACGAGAATCATAGAGCGGACTAATCCCATCAGCTGCCGTTCTTGCAGTAGAATCTAGTGCTGCAACTTCTTGCATTTGCTCTATATGTCGCCCAGCATTAAGGTTAGCACGCAGAGTAATAGTCTTTGTCGCGCGCGCAGGCATTACCATACCTGGGTCTATTTGGATATTTCTCACAGGTCCTGTATTATCCACCCTAAAGAAGTCAAAATCACTCATTGTGCCAGATTCTGCAGCCTCAAGTGGTGGGCGCACCCAGCCTTGCACGACATATCCGCCAGTGGTTACAAGATTTCCATTCGCATCAAACAAAAACTCACCATTACGCGTATAATTATGCGTCGTGCCTCTATCGGGAGAAATGATAAAAAATCCATCGCCCTCAATAGCAATATCTGTTTTTACATCAGTATTTTGCGTATTTCCTTGTGAAAAAACCTTTGTAGTCGCATCAATCCCAACACCCAAGCCGATTGAGAAGTCATTTTGCCCTCCTAGCCCATTTTTGTAAGGCGAAGTCGCGATGAGTTTAATTTGCGAAAGCATATCCACAAAAGATGCCCTCGAGTATTTAAAACCAACTGTATTCACATTGGCAATGTTGTTACTCTCCACATCAAGCGCGATTTGGTGCGCCTGCATACCGCTAACACCTGACCATAAAGACCTTAACATATTTAATCCTTTCTCTTAGAATCTGCGATATTCATCGCAAAGGTATAAGCAATAGATATTCCAAATTTTAATTATTTTGCTCCAAAAATTTAAAAAATATAATTTTTTGCCGATATGGGCGCGAAATAGTGCGCTTATGCTAAAATACATAAAAAATATAAAGGTAGTTAGGAATGATTTATCTCGCACAGTGCGATAGCACCGCAGGATTGTTAAGCCGCGATGCTCGCGCGCTTAATATATGCAAAAGCGCACCCGCGCATAAAGCTCTCCTTATAGAATCTAGCTCGCTTAGCACGCTAAAGCGCCTTATCCGCGTGCCTAATAAATATAAACATCTTATCCGCAAATCTAGGCTAAAGACTTTTATCTACCCCAATGCAAAGGCTATAAGGCTTGTGCAGGATAAATGGCATTTACGATTTTTATCCGCACATAGGGCGCTGTATTCGACTTCGGCAAATCTAAGTGGGCAGCATTTTAATAAACAATGGGCTTTAAAAGCCTGTGATGTCGTGGTGTATGATAAAAGGGGATTATCCCAAAAGGCTAGCTCAAAAATTTATAAAATTAATAATTACAGGATTCAAAGGAGGCGCTAATGCGTGTGGATAAATTTCTAAGCAGTGTCAATATCCTAAAGCGCCGCTCAATCGCGCAAGATATGTGCGATGAAGGCGTGGTGAGCATCAATAATAAAAAAGTCAAATCTAGCAAAGAAGTGCGTGTGGGGGATATTATCCGCTTGCACTACCTTGAATATACAAAAATTTATGAGGTGCTAGCCCTCCCCACGACAAAAACCATTCCTAAATCTCAAAGTAGCCAATATTTTAGGGAAATTTTTGAATAAATTAGGTATTACTCACTGAGCGTCTGCTAACTCTACTTGCTTTGAGTGTGCGCGTGTGTCGGGCAATTTGAGAAAGCCACTTGGCGCAATGTGGAAACTATAAAGTTTTAGCGCCTAGATAATCCTGCAAAGGATAGGCTTTATAAATGCTGCTTTTTTGAATGCTCCTAATTGCCTCAAGTGCCATTTGCGCGGCTGAAAGCGTAGTGAAATAAGGAATAGCATTTTTAATAATTTGTGTGCGAATAAGCTGGGTGTCGTCCTTATTAGAATGCTTATCGCTTGTGTTAATAGCAAGGCTAATTTGCTTATTTGTCATACTATCAATGATATTTGGTCGCCCCTCGCTCACTTTAAGGATATGTTTTGCTGCAATGCCATGCTCGCGCAAAATGCGGCAAGTCCCCTCTGTAGCACAAATTGAGAAGCCAAGCTCACTCAAACCACGCGCGAGTTTAACGCCCTCTTTTTTATCAATATTAGCCAATGACAAGAATACTTCTCCTGCCGTGGGCAAGGCATTTTTGCATGCTAGCTGGCTTTTAGCAAATGCAATGGCAAAGTTTGCGCCTATGCCCATAACTTCGCCTGTGCTTTTCATCTCTGGTCCTAAAAGCAGGTCCGCTCCTGGCAGTTTATTAAAAGGGAACACGCTCTCTTTTACGCTTGAGTAATGTAGCCTTTTATGCGTATAAATCTTAGAATCTATTTGCGTTACAACGCTGTATTTGTCATAGAATCTTAGTGCCTCTAACAATATAGAATCTAGATTCTGTAATGTTGAATTAAACATAACTCTTGTCGCAACCTTTGCTAGTGGCATTCCGGTAGCCTTGCTAACAAATGGCACACTACGGCTTGCACGCGGATTTACTTCTATCACATAAAGTTCATTTTGATATATCGCATACTGCACATTCATTAGCCCCACCACGCCTAGACTAAGAGCGATTTTAGCGGTAGTCTGCGTGATTTCATCTAGCATTTTAGGCGAAATATGCACACTAGGCAGGCAGCTCGCCGAGTCGCCACTATGAATCCCTGCCTCCTCAATATGCTCCATAATACCGCCGATATACACGCTGCTGCCATCGCTCACGCAATCAACATCAAGCTCGATAGCATACTCAAGGAATTTATCAATCAGCACAGGGCTATTCTCACTCACACGCAAAACCTCGTCCATGTAGAGTTTCAGCTCCTCATTATCCTGCACTATCCGCATAGCCCGCCCGCCCAAAACATAGCTAGGACGCACAAGCACGGGGAAGCCTATGTCATTTGCCTTTGCAAAGGCTTGTTCTTTATCAAATGCAATGCCGTTTTTTGGCTGTTTTAGCTCTAGCTTTGCGATGAATTTTGCGAACTTTTCTCTATCCTCGGCGATGTCGATTACTTTCGCGCTTGTGCCGATGATTTTTGCGTTTGTCTTGGTTAGCAAATGGGCGAGTTTCAAGGGCGTTTGCCCGCCAAAATGCACGATTATCCCGCTTGGCTTTTCACGCTCCACGACAGCGCGCACATGCTCAAAGTCGATAGGCTCAAAATATAGCACATCGCTAATGTCATAATCCGTGCTAATCGTCTCTGGATTGCAGTTATACATTATGCTTTTCGCGCCTAAGTCTTTAAGGGCGAAGCTTGCATGCACGCAGCAATAATCGAATTCTATGCCTTGACCGATGCGATTTGGACCACCGCCTATTATTAGAATCTTAGATTCTGTAGAATCTATAGAATCTTTAGAATCTAGATTCTGTATTTTCTCATAATCACCAATCGTGGAGTATAGATACGACGTAAGAGATGGAAACTCCGCACTACATGTATCCACTTCGCAATACTGCGCTACTACGCCAAGAGCCAAGCGTGCCTGATACACTTCGCTTTCAGTTATCTCTATCCCCTCATTTTGCTCTAGCCAATATGCTAGATTTTTATCGCTAAAGCCATAACTTTTAAGGCGACGCATTAAGGCGGCATTTTGCAAAATCTCGCTTGTGATTAGATTCTCAGCCTCTACAATCTCGCGTATTTCATTCAAAAACCACTTATCAATGCCACAAATCTCATGTATAGAATCTACATTTAGCCCAAGCCCAAAGCCCTCCGCAATATACAGCAGGCGCGAAGCGTTTGGACGGCGGATTTCACGCTTTATAGAATCTAAATCAGTGGAGATTCTATTAAAGCCAAAAAGGGCGCACTCAAGGCTACACAACGCCTTTTGCAGCGACTCCTTAAAAGTGCCGCCAATCGCCATCACTTCGCCAATAGACTTCATACTCGTGCTAAGTGTGCTATCCGCCTTAGGAAACTTCTCAAAAGTAAATCGCGGAATCTTCGTAACGATATAATCAATGCTAGGCTCAAAGCTAGCAGGCGTGCCGGTCATATCATTTGTGATTTCATCTAATGTGAAGCCCACGGCAAGAAGTGTGGCAACTTTTGCGATAGGATAGCCAGTAGCCTTACTCGCTAGAGCGGAGCTACGCGATACACGCGGATTCATCTCAATTACGGTCATTCGCCCATTTTTTGGATTTATGGCAAACTGCACATTAGAGCCGCCCGTATCTACGCCGATTTCTCGCAAGATTTTAAAAGAAGCATCGCGCATTCGCTGATACTCTTTATCAGTGAGAGTAAGTGCGGGGGCGATAGTGATAGAATCTCCCGTATGCACGCCCATAGGGTCAAGATTCTCAATGCTACACACGATTATGCAGTTATCATTTTTATCGCGGATAACCTCCATTTCATACTCTTTCCAGCCAAGCAGCGACTCCTCGATTAGAATCTCATTTATGGGAGACGCCTGCAAGCCGTTTTTCGCCAAAGACTTAAACTCATCGATATTGTACGCCACGCCGCTGCCCCCACCTGCAAGGGTGTAGCTCGCTCGAATTATAAGCGGAAAGCCTATAGTTTCTGCCGCGCTCAAAGCCTCCTCTTCGCTATATGCGTAAGCAGACTTAGGCAAATCCATACCAATTTTTATCATCGCCTCCTTAAACGCCTGTCTATCCTCGCCCTTTTTTATTGCCGCAGGCTTTGCACCAAGGAATTCGATGCCTTCTAGCATACCGCTCTCATACATTTGCATCGCCACATTTAACGCAGTTTGCCCGCCCATTGTGGGCAGTATCGCATCGATTTTTTCTTTTTTAATGATGTCAGCGATGATTGCAGGCTCGATAGGCTCGATATAAGTGCTATCAGCAAAATCTGGGTCAGTCATAATCGTCGCAGGATTTGAATTTACTAGCACGACTTTATAGCCAAGACTTTTAAGCGTCCTAATCGCCTGTGTGCCACTATAATCAAACTCGCACGCCTGCCCTATGACAATAGGACCACTGCCTATCAATAAAATTGTTTTAATATCACTTCGCCGTGGCATATTTATCCTTTATGGTGTTTGAGTGGAAATTTTACATAAAAGGTGCTTAAAACTAGGCAGGGATTAAAATATAATTGTCTTATTGCCATGCACAAAGATTCTATCCTCCAAAGCAAGATTGAGTGCGCGAGCAAGCACAATCTTTTCAATATCACGCCCTGCGCGCTGCATATCCTGCCATGAATAGCTATGATTAATATGAATCACATCTTGCGTGATAATGGGTCCCTCATCAAGATGTTCATTCACAAAATGTGCTGTTGCGCCAATAAGCTTCACGCCGCGTTCATAGGCTTGTTTGTATGGATTAGCGCCAATGAAAGCAGGCAAAAAACTATGATGAATGTTAATAATATTATGCCCAAAATGCTGCGTGAAATGCGGCGATAGAATCCGCATATACTTAGCAAGGATAAGATAATGGCACTTAAGTGGCAAAATAGCCTCTAAAAGCCTGCTTTCATGCGCTTCTCGCGTGAGATTCCCCACAGGAATATGCATAAATGGGATATGAAATTTATCTGCTAAGGGCTTTAGAATCTCATAATTACTAATAATTGCCTCAATATGCGCATTAAGCTCACCGCTATCGTGCCGCAAGAGCAAATCACCAACGCAGTGGTTTTCCTTTGTGCAAAGCAAAATAATGCGCTTTTTCTCCACAGGCTGGATTTTGACTATGCTTTGCTCTGTGAGAGCGGCTTTGAGCTTATCTGCTAGGATTGTATCCTCCACATATCCGCGCGTATGTGTGCGCATAAAAAAATGTTCATGCTCCCTATCGACATACTCATCATTGCGCTCGATATTAAGCCCAAGCTCATACAACACCGATGAAATATGATAAATAAGTCCCTTTTTATCGGGTGTGCTAATGAGAATAACGCGCTGTGCAGGCATAAAATCTACACTCACAAGCTTGCTTTTAGCATAGGTGCAGCAAGAGATAGAATCTTTGCGCTTGCAGATTCTAAAATACTATCAATATAGGCTTCAAATTTGTCTTTTTTAAGCCACACTGCATTTTCAACGCCACTTTGCTTTTTTAGCTCTACAATAGCCTCCTCCATAGAGCCTACATTGTCAATAAGTCCTAATTGCAAAGCCTTTTTGGCAGAAAACACCTTGCCTTCTGCAAAATCGTGATAATCCTTGCTCGCTAGATTCTGTCTTGCTTGTATTACATCTTGCCAAAAGAGCGTGTATTGCTCTTGTAATAAATCCTCAAGAAACGCCCTCTCCGCCGCGCTCCATTGACGCGTCATCGTGCCTATTTCCTTATACGCGCCTGCTTTAATACCCTGCTCACTAATGCCAATTTTTCTCATAAGCTCCTCTATGTTTATGCCGCTAAAAATAACGCCTATAGAGCCTAAAAGTGCGCCACGATTAGCATAAATCTTATGAGCATACATACCCGCGTAGTAACTTCCACTAGCCATTGAGCCTTGCACATAGGCAATTACTGGCATTTTTGTAGCAAGTGCTTTTACCATATCAGCTATTTCAATACTTGCTCCCACTGCCCCACCGGGCGAATCAATAATAAGCAGCACACCTTTAATATTATCATTTTTAGTAATATGCTCTATTTGCGCGGCAAATTTTTCACTTTCATAAATAGGCATAGTGAGGTAGAGTTTGGCGAGATTTGGGGGATTTACCTCCTCGCCATTATCGCCAGAAAACACAATAAACAACACAACAAACAAAAACACCAACGCCTTAAAATATTTATTAATAAAATCAAGCGGCGCAGTGAAAATACGGCAAATATTGCGCAAATCGTCCATAGTCCTTAATCACTCCTTGAAACTTATAGCGCAGATTCTATAAGGAATATAGAATCTAACCTTAAAAAATAAGTTGATAGATGCTTTAAGCAGCTATAACTTTATACTTTAGGCGTCGCAGGGCAATTCACTTGCCCGAAGATAAGATGCGCGCGGCTTTTGTCAAAAAGCAATAGCGCGGAAATTTATAGAATCTAGCGCACATATGTTTTAAAGCACCTCACGCAATCTTAAAGTGCGGCAATACACTCAATCTCTACGAGCGCATTTTTGGGGAGTGTTTTGACTGCAACGGTGCTTCTAGCAGGCTTGTGCGTGTCAAAATAGTATGCATAGACTTCATTAAGGGCATTAAAATGCTCCATATCGCTCAAAAATACGCTTGTTTTAATCACTTTGCGCAAACTGCTGCCGCTAGATTCTAAAATGGCTTTAATATTTTCAAGCACCTGCGTAGCTTGAGCCACAATATCACCTTGTATAAAATCACCTTGCGGCGTAAGGGCAATCTGCCCTGAAGTGTAGATTAAACCATTGTGTATGCAGGCTTGCGAATATGGTCCTATGGCTTGAGGAGCGTTGTCAGTGCTAACAAATGAAAGAGATTGCATAAAAAATCCTTTGAAAAATAAAAAATTGGCTATAATTTTAGCAATAAAGTCTAAATCATTATTTTTTAAGATTTTATAAATTAGCTTTGTAAGGAGTGCAAATGCGTTTGATATTAGCTTGTATGGGGATTATGGTGGCTGTGGCGAGTGCATTAGCAGATAATGTGGTGCTAGATTTTGAGACTATTAAGCGCATTGAGCTTAATCTTAAGCCCAACCAAACCTTAATGATTGACCATAAAAGAGGCGTGTTGCTTGGCATTATGGAAATAAGCGCTAATGGTGCAGTAAAAAGGCTGCCTATACCGCCTGAACTGCTAGGCAAAACAGAGGCTGATATAATGGGCGGCACAAAAAGCCTCTATGACAAGGAAACAAGCCATTTTGGCAATGCCCAAACAACTATTTATTACAAAAACATTAAAGGCAAGGCAAAAACACCCACAGGCAAGGAAAAAGGCGCAGAAGATACTAAGGCTGGCTTAAAGCAACGCGAGGGCGAGCATGAGTGGGATAAAAGTAAAATCATTTACGAGCAGCAAGAACAAACACTTGATATACTGCGCTAGAGTAGCTTTAGGCATTGCTATTTAAGCGTTGCTTGTGTTTAAATACCGCTCTTTTTTGTTGATTTTAATCTAGCCTCGATGCCTTTAACCCCTGTAGCTTCACCACCCATAAGGGCTTGGGTATGTTCTTTTAGCTTTTGCATATAATCTTGCGGAGCGATAGAATCTTGAGCTAATGCTGCAATAAAGCGCACAAAATAGCTTCCTGCGACAATAATAGCCACCTTGCCCGATAAAGCAGCCACCTGCTCATATGAATTTATCCCAAAGCCAAGCGCGATAGGCTTTTTGCAATATTTGCGGACAAATTTTAGCCACTCAAAAAGTGTGTCATCAATATGCGTCTTTGCTCCAGTAGTGCCTGAACGCGCCACTACATACACAAGCTCATCACTTATGCGCGCGATTTTTTTGATACGCGAGGGCTTTGCCTTTGGCGCGATGAGTGAGATAATGCGTATTTTATGTTTTTTGGCAAAAATGCGCAATTTTTCATCGCAATCTATGGGCAAATCAGGCACTATAAGCGCCCATACACCGCATTCTTTAGCCTCTTTAATAAAATTTTCAATCCCATAATGATAAATAAGATTGGCATAAGTCATAATGATAAGTCGTGTTTGCTGCTGCTTAGGCTGCGTGTGTAAAAGGCGCGTAGAAAGCGCGCGCAGCAGCTCAAAGCCTTGAGTAACTTTAAAGCCTTGCATTATGCTTTGATTGCAAGCCTCCTCAATGACTATTCCATCAGCATTTGGGTCAGAAAATGGAAACTGCACTTCAAGATAGCTCGCTCCCGCATACGCAATACCAAGTGCGGCATACATACTTGCCTCAAAGTTTGGATAGCCAGCGATGATATGTCCCATAAGACGCGGCTTTGTGTATATGCTCATAAAAACCTCCAAAGCTATACAAAAAGTAAGAAAATTGCCCATTGTATCGCAATTTGTTTGAAAAACACTTGATTTTAAAGTGAGGCTAATAGATTTTTTCTTACAATCCTTGCTATTTTTTATCATTTGCAAAGAGGTGTATATGGCAAAGACAATGTTTATAGAATCTAAAAATGGCTATTTTGGCGAGACAAGGGGAAAGGGCTGCGCCTTTGGCGGGCAGTATGTGCCAGAAATTTTACTCCCAGCACTAAAGGAGCTAGAAAAGGCATATCATGGCGTTTTTAGAAGTAAGGTCTATAAGAAGGAGTTAAAACTTTTACTAAAGCATTTTGTAGGACGCCCAACGCCTCTTATTTATGCAAAAAATGCCTCAAATATCCTAAAAAATGATATTTATCTCAAATTTGAGGGGCTAGCTAACACAGGTGCGCATAAAATCAATAATGCGCTAGGGCAAGTGCTTTTAGCCAAATATATGGGTAAAAAGCGCGTGATTGCTGAGACGGGTGCGGGGCAGCATGGGCTTGCTACTGCTGCAGCTTGTGCGCGTCTAGGCTTAGCGTGCGAAATTTTTATGGGAGAAATTGATGTAGCAAGGCAGCGTCCAAATGTCTTTAATATGGAGCTATTTGGCGCAAAAGTGCATAGCGTTAAAAATGGTAGCAAAACCTTAAAAGATGCTGTAAATGAGGCGTTAAGAGAATGGAGCAAGAGCAGTGAAGATACATTTTATGTGCTAGGAAGCGCGCTTGGTCCTTATCCATATCCTGATATTGTGCGGGATTTGCAAAGTGTAATTAGCAAAGAATTAAAAAAGCAAACAAAGGCGTATTTTAGTGGCTTGCCCGATATAATGATAGCCTGCGTTGGTGGTGGTAGCAATGCTATGGGATTTTTTAGCCATTATCTTAAAAATGAAAGTGTGAAGCTCATAGGCGTTGAAGCCGGCGGCGTGGGAAGTAATGTAGGAGAAAATGCTACGCGCATAAATAATAAAAACGCTAGTGAGGGCATTGCACAAGGCTATAAAAGCATTTTTTTGCAAGATGAAGATGGGCAATTAAGCCACACGCATTCTATTTCTGCAGGACTTGATTATGCTGGGATTGGACCTCAATTAGCGCATTTGCACCAAATAGGGCGCGTAGAATTCTGCTCTGCTACAGATAGAGAAGCACTAGAGGCGCTTAGTTTTTTTGCTAAACATGAGGGCATTATCCCCGCTTTAGAATCTAGCCACGCTTTAGCGGCACTTATACGCATTTGTGCGAATTTAAAGGGTAAAAAAATCATCGTAAATGTCTCTGGCAGGGGGGATAAAGATATTTTTATCACAGCCAAAGCCCTAAATCCAAAGGAATGGAAAGCATTTTTAGAGCAAGAAGCCGCTTGCATTAAGGCATAGAGCGATTTTTTGCAATAAAGCATCACTCATAAAAGAATTTACATATAATTTACATAAGGGCGCGCATTGGTATTGTTTGGTTAAGTATCATTGGCGCAACAAAGTGCAATATGTGCAAAATTTATTTTTTGGGAGTTAGTTTAGGCTAAATGGAAGCATTAATACTCACACTTTTAGGCATTATTATTTTTATATTTTGCGGCGTGATTATGGGCATTATAGCCTATTCTAGAAGCGCAAACCTAAAAATTGAAGTTTTTAACCTCCAAAGGCATATAATCTCCCTTGAGGCTAAGCTCACTGCTATGCAAGAAAACCAAACTGCCAAAGACTTGGCAAGAACTCACATTATAGAATCTAGCCCTACAGAATCTAGCTCGACATCTCATCTCGCATCTAGCCCGGCTTGCACATCTCACGCAACATCACAGCCCACCACGCAGCAAAATATGCAAGTAGCGCCATCTAAGCATACTCATACCATATCAGATTCTGCGTCAGATTCTATAATGAACCCCTCGCACACAACCCCACATACGACCGCGCACGCGCCATTCCCACAAACTAAATCAAGTCAAAAAGATAGCCTCTTTAGCTTTGAGCGCATTTTTACACAAAAAGTAATGGTCTTTGTCGCGGGTATTTTCTTTATTCTGGCTGCTTTTTTCCTCATCATTTATTCGCTTGAGCATGAGCTTATAACGCCTGCTGTGCGCATTGGGCTATGCATTGGCTTTAGCTTTATGCTCATGGGCTTTGGCTTTATGCTGCATATCAACATACACGCTAAAGTGCGCAAATCTCGCGCAATCACGCTGCTAAATCGCATAACATCGCGCATATTGCCTAACTCATCGCCTAAAATCATTGATAGAATCTCCCAAACGCTCATTGGCTCGGGATTTGTCGTGCTATTTTTTAGCTTTTATGGTGGATTTAAGCTTTATGGATTTTTTGGCGCACTCACAACCTTTTGGCTGCTTGGTGTGAGTGCATTTTTAGCCCTAATAATTTGCACGCGCTTTGGCTTAATCATAGGCATTTTTGGGCTTTTAGGAGGCTTTGCCACGCCGATTTTACTTTCAAATAGCAGCTATAATGCGCCCTTTTTATTTAGCTATCTTACTTGTTTTTACTTACTAAGCTGCTATTTTGCTATCTACAAAAGTCAATCTCGCCTGCTATTGCCCATTTGCTGGCTACTTTTATGGCTTTATGTGTTTGATTTTGTCTTAAGACAAGATTATACGCTAGGCGCTAGAATCTTATGCTTTATGCTTATTTTTATGATGTTTATAAGCAGTCTTTTTATGCTCACGCGGCTAGATTCTAAAAATACAGAATCTAGCATACTTTTCAATCCCTACTTTTACTGCTTTATGATTTGCGCGTTTGTAAGCCTTGTGCCATTTAGTTTATATTTAATTTCATTTGCTGGTAAACTTGGTGGCTTAGAATACGCCTTCTTAGCGCTTTTGTGCATTATCACACTGCTTTTACCACGCCTAAAATACTGGAATAGGCATATTGGCGAAAAACTCCTAAGCAGCGGCATTATTTTTAGTTTTTGCCTTATGTTTATTACGCTCATTGGCGCAAATGCGTATTTTGGCACATTAAGCGTATTTGTCTTGCTTTTTGTCATTGGCATTTTGGGCAATTTCTTTATAAGCGCGCACAAAATATGGTATCTCTGGCTGCTTTTTGGCGTTATCTTAGGCTATGTGGGATTAGAGTATGTTTATTCATATAATAATCCCACCTCGCTTAATGTGATAGCATTTACTATAGTGGCAGATTATAGCCCTGCAAGCCTATGCTTTTTTGCGCTTTTAATTTTTACATACCACTACATCGCCGCGCGCCCACAATATAGGGCAAAAAATATAAAAATTGATGCATTATTATGGCTTTTGTGCGCTATAAGCCTCATACTTTTATCAACCTATCACATCGAAAATGCACTTTTAGTAAAAATACTCAATTGGTATCATCTCAAAGTATATGCCCTCCCAGCGCTTTTATGTGCGCTATATGCTACTCTTGGTAAAGGTGCGCGCATAGGGCGTATAAGCCTTTTAGAGCGCGATATTGCGGGCTTTATGTATATTATCTTCTTTGTGGCTTTTGTGGAGTTTATTTACACAGATTTGTCAAGCAGTGAGTGCTTTGCTTTCTTTTTAGGTGTGCCAGAGAAATTAGCGCAGCTTAGCACAATGGAGCTTATTTTATACGCGCTTTCACTTATGTTTAGCCTGTGGATTCTAAGAAAGAAAGATTTTAGATATAAATCTGTCTTTTTTGGCGCTATGTTTTTTGTGCTTTTAGTCGTGTATATTATTCTTTTCCAAGCCCTGCTGTATGATGTGAGCGCTTATTTGCACATACGACTTTTAGAGCAGTATTCACACTACCCTATCTCCATACTTTGCATAGGTTTGTGCTTAAAATACCTGCCCTCTTTGCGCGATAGAATCTACGCTAAAGCCCTAGATTCTATAAATCACACTTTAAAATATGCTTTTAGTATGGCATTTGGCGTGTTTTTAGCAAAATTCATACTTGATTTGTGCTGCTTTTTACTGCTAGTTTTAAGCTCTCATAGCATAGCATTTACAAGCACTTTTGATGTCATAAGCGCTTTTGTGTGGATACTCTTTGGCGTAGGCGCGGCAATGTGCGCGCTATGGTGGCTGTGTGATAAAACACTATGGCTTATAAACATGCCTCAATCTACTTTTAACATACTTAAGCGCGCGCAAGAAATAATTATTTTTATATTACTTTTAGGCTTCATTGTGATTTTTGTTAATGGCGTGAGCTTTATTTTCACACACACGCAAGTGGATTTAATCTTTGCTAGATTCTATCCTGTGAGCTTTTCGCAAATGAATTGGCTAGAGGTATATGCGTATTCGTTTGCATTTGTGTTTATGGGCGTGGTGCTGCTTATTTTATGCCTTAAAAAAGATATAAAAATATTTAGATTCTATTCTTTGGGGCTTTTTATCATCGCGGCTTTAAAAGTATTTTTCATTGATGCTAGCTCATTTAGCAGCATAGCAAAAATTATTTTATTTTTGGTCATGGGCGTGGTGTTTTTGGGCGTGTCTTTGGTGTATTCAAAATTTATTTTTCATAATAAAACTTAAAATATATTTAAAATCAGCGCACCATATTTAAGCAAATTTGCCATAATATCACCGCTTTAAAGATGAAATGCTTTTGAAGGAGGACTTTTATGGAATCCCATTTTGAACGCATTATCGCCCAAAATCGATTAAAAACTTACGCGGTTTTAGGCATTTATATCGTTATTTTTATCCTTATTGGCTTGCTTGCAGACATTATCCGCATCAATGCTAATAGCCTGCAGGAGGGCTTTTCTCTACTTTTAAGCTTTAATGAATTTCCCCTTATTACCTTTGGTATGGCGCTTGTGGCTTGCGGTATTGTAGCTTTTAGCATTGCGCAGTTTTCACGCATTATGCTAAGCGGCAATGAATATAAGCGCATTAATCCTAGTAATGTCCTCTCCCGCACAGAATCTATGCTCTATCGCAATTTGCAAGATTTATTAAAAAAAGCAAATCTCTCCTTTGAGCCAGCCCTTTACATCATCGAAGCGCCTTATATGAATGCCTTTGCAAGTGGGTGGAATGCCTCAAACTCCCTTATTGCCATTACTTCAGCGCTCATTGAGCGACTAAATGAAGATGAGATAAAAGCCGTTATGGCGCATGAGCTAAGTCATATACGACACGGCGATGTGCGGCTTACAATGTGTGTAGGGATTTTAAGCAATATTATGCTTTTGGGGGTGAATATTTTTGCCTTTTATTTTAGCTCTGCAAATTCACAAGGAGCAAGGGCAGCGCGAGGGATTTTGCTCATCTTGCAATTTATTTTGCCACTTTTCACACTTGTGCTTAGTCTATTTATTAGCCGCAATCGCGAATATATGGCAGATTCTGGTGCAGCGTATCTTATGGGCGATAGCGCGCCTATGATTAGGGCATTACAAAAAATTAGTCAAGATTATGCGCAAAATCGCTATGTGGAGCCAAACCCTACACGCGAAAATGCCTATCTCTTTGATATGGGCGAAGTCTTAAGCACGCACCCTAGCACACAAAATCGCATAAAAGCGCTGCTAGGGCAGCATTACTCATAATTTTTTACAAGGATATAACATGTCAGCACAACACCACTCAAACAACCACATAGATTCTATCCACGCAGATTCTGTAAGCACACTTATAGAATCTAGCACAGAATTTTTTAATATTTTGTGTCAAAATATCGGTGAAAATCCCACGCGCGAGGGATTATTGCGCACGCCAGAGCGTATGGCTCAAAGTCTATGCGATATGCTTAATGGCTACACCATAAGCCCCAAAGCCGCGCTTGGCAGTATTTTTAAAGATAATGTATGCGATGAAATGATAATTTTAAAAAAACTCCCCTTTTACTCTATATGCGAGCATCATCTTTTGCCTTTTTTTGGCACACTCTCCATTGCCTATATCCCCAATAAAAGCTTTGTGGGCATAAGCGGGCTGGCGCGTTTGGCAGAAATCTTTGCCCATCGCTTGCAAATTCAAGAGCAGCTCACCGCACAAATTGCAGATTCTATAATGTGCGAGCTTGACCCAAAGGGTGCAATTGTCGTATGCGAGGCGCGTCATCTCTGCCTTGAGATGAGGGGTAATCATAAGCAATCGCCTATTATTACTTCTGCGCTGCGGGGGAATTTTAAGGCAGATTCTAAAACACGCGCAGAATTTATGCAGCTCATTAAAGATTAGACAATTTATGCAAAAGTGCTTAAAAAGGGTATTGTTTTTGCTTAAAAAGTCGATATAGATTCTAAGGTAATTACCACACACAAGGAATGAGAGTATGAGAGTTACATTTGGCACTAAATACAACCAAATGAATTATTATCAAGGCACGATGCAAAGCAAGCTTATGGATATGAATACCAAAATTGCTTCAGGTTTAAAAATCCAATATGGTTACCAAGATAGCAGCGTATTTAATCAGAATCTAAAGCTTGAGTATGAAAAAATTAACCTCGACCAAGGTATTGATGTGGGCAATGACGCCTACACCGCTACGCTTAATACCGATAAGGCTCTAAGCGAGCTATCTCTAACCGCAGAGCAGTTTAATACAAAGCTCATTCAAGCGGCAAATGATATCCACTCCCCTACTTCGCGCGAGGCTATTGCTAGAGATTTAGAAAAACTAAAAGAACATATGATTAATATCGGTAATACCGCCATTGGCGGGGAGTTTCTCTTTGCAGGCAGTAATGTAAAAATCCGCCCCTTTGAGCCTGATGGCACATACAAAGGCAATAATGAAACCCTTGAAGCGCTCGTGAGTAATAATAATCCCATACCTTATAACATCACGGGGCAAGAGCTATTTTTTGGGCGAGATTCTGACCATCATAAAAGCATTACAACTAATATCCGCAAATTTAATCAAACTAAGCTTAATAATGACATTATGGACAGAATCCGCCGCGGCGATATCCCTGAAGAGGTGTATATCAAAGCTGGGGATACTTTGCGCGATTTACTTGGGGATAATGATAATGACACAAGCAATAATGGCAAAGAATATTTTTATTTGCGCGGTGTGCGCCCTGATGGCACAAGCTTCAAGAGTAAATTTGAATTTGATGTAGGCTATAAAAATGAAAAAAATGCCACAAAAGTGCAGGATTTGCTTGATAAAATAGGCAAAGAATTTGGCAATACAAGCAAAAATAAAGTCGTTGATGTGAGCTTAAATTTTTGGGGACAAATTGAGATTAAAAATTTAAAGCCCGGTAGCGCAAATTTGGATTTTAATCTTATTTCAAGCGATATGAATGTGGATAATGTCGATGAGCTGCCCTCACTTGGCGCGCGCGTTACAAGCTTTCAAAAAAGTCCATTTTTGGGCGAATTTTCGCAAAGTCATTTAAAGGCTATAAAAGATAATTATGACCATCGCAATCTCACTTTCCCCTCTACTCTGCTCACAAAGGAGAATTTCCCCGCTACGCTTACTACAAAGCTTAAAGATGTGTTAAGTGAAGATACAAAAACGCTCATCATCGGTGGCACACGCCCAAATCACGATGATGGGACTATTAATGAAGAGCCTATAGAATCTTTAAGCGTAAATGTCGATGATGATTTAGAGGTGCAAGATTTGCTTGCGATGATTAAAAATCACTTTGGTGGCAAGGTGGAGGGCGAAATTATACGCGGTGAGCTGGTGCTGCGCGATATGAATGTAACGCATAAAGATAGAGATATGATGGAGCCACCTTTTAATGGACCAAGCGGCTTTAGCCTGCATCTTACAACCCTTGATGATATCGGGCTAGAGACAAAGGGCATTAGGCGCGATTATCGCACAGAATATGACCAAGTGAGCTTTGAAAATCAAGGCTCAAAGCTCATTTCAAATGTCTCGCAGATTCTATCTAGCGGAATGGGCTATGCTAATGATGAGACAAAGCTCATAGAAGTGGCGGGCGGAAGTCTTGATGGGCAGACTTATCAATTAGTGCTTGATGACCACAATGGTATCCCTGTGAATGCAAGAATTGAGCTAAGTAACAAAGGCTCATATTTAGTGCTGCCTAATGCAGATTTTAATATTAATGACCCTAAATCACAGCTTGAGTTTCGTATCCCGCTCTATAATCCACACGATGAACCTCCAGCCATTACCATTAGCAAGGCTGATGATGTAACCTATCGTCAATTGCTTGATGCGATTAATATAGCACTTAATTATAGTAACCAACCTATGGAGCAATACAAAGCCGCAGAGGCTCAAAACAACGCTCCCACGCAAGATAATAAAACTGCCTATGAAGCGCTCTTAGAGCAGACAAAAGGACGAGTGAGTGCGTATCTTAGCAATGATGGGCGTATTGAAATACGCGATGAAATGCGCTCTGTATCGCGTATGAGATTTATGATTTATGATAATGCGAGCAATGATTTTAGCGAGCAGGGTATTCGCAACTATCGCTCTTCGCTTACTTTTAATGCCAATAATGCCCTCACCATAGACCAGCCCGATATAGATTTTTTCCGCTCGCTTGATGGCATTATTGAGGCAGTGAGGACAGGCGTATATCGCCCAGATGCGTTTGGCGAGGAATATACAGGCGAAATGCGCAATAAGGGCATTCAAAATGCTATTGAGCTTTTTGGGCATTTAAGCGACCATATTGAAAAGATGATTGCCCTAAATGGCGCGCATAGCCGCAGTTTTGAAAATGTAATACGACGCAATGAAGTATTGCGCGTGCAGATAGAATCTATTAAGAGCGATGTGATTGGCACAGATGTGGCGCAAACTTATAATCACTTTTCTAATCTTACAACTAATTACAATGCTGTGTTAGCCTCTACAAGCCGTATTAATCAAATGTCGTTGGTAAATTACCTATGATGTGCATTCCCATACTGCGATATAGCCATATTCGCGATATGCAAGATTCTCAAAGTGTATCGCTTGCAAATTTTGAAAAGCAGATTCAGTATTTGCAGAAAAAATCATTTCAATTCTTAAGCCTTGATGATATTTTTAGCATTAAAGCACAGAATGCACAGCTACCACATCGCTGTGTTATGCTTACTTTTGATGGCGCGTGGCGCGATATTTATATGAATGCTTATGAGATTTTGAAGCATTATTGGGTGAAGGCGGGATTGTTTGTCGTTACAGAATGGGTAGATGAAGCCTCAAAACTCACAAGCGAGTATGTCCCCACACCTCATAGTGAATGTAAAAATGCTCTCATTGCTAATCCGCGCAGTGTGATGTGTAATTGGGAAGAAATCCGCTCTATGCAAGATGTATTTAGCATTGGCTCAATGACACATACCTATCAATTTTCAAATATTGTCTCACTTTCATGGCATGAGGATTTTGAGCTTTCAAAGCGCCTTATTAAGCAGCATCTCAATGTAGAAACCAAACACCTCGCGTGGCCCGATGGAAACTATAATCAAGGCTTACTAAGGACGGCTAAAAGTATGGGCTATGAGGCATTTTACACTATGAGCGGCGGGCTTAATAAACTTACAGATAACAATGATGAGCTTAAACGCTATGATGTAAAAGATAATGTGTTTTGGTTCAAAAAGGTATTATTTGCCACTTCAAGCACAAGAAATTTTAGAATTGGCAAAATATTTTTATAATCTATGCTATAATCCAAAGCTAAATTTAAGTATTGAGAGGAATGGAAAATGAGAATCCTAGTCATTGAAGATGATGCCACCTTATGCAAAAATATCGCAGAAACACTCAATGAGCATAGCTATCAAACTGATGTTGCCGAGAATCTAAAAGATGGCGAATATTTTATCAGTATCCGCAATTATGATTTAGTGCTATCAGATTGGGATTTACCCGATGGCTGCGGGCTTGATATTATCTCACAAGTAAAAGAGAAATCCCCGCGCACACCTGTGATTATCATCTCTGCCAAGCATTCAGCCGAAAATGAAATTCGAGCTTTTAAGGAGGGCGCAGATGATTTTGTGCCTAAGCCTTTTAGCCCTGAAGTATTACTCATTAGAGTGCAGGCACGACTAAGATTCTGGGGGTCAAGCGTCATTGAAATTGAGGATTTAGTTATTAATCCCGATGAAGAGAAAATCACATACAAAGGGCAAGAAATTGAAGTAAAGGGCAAACCTTTTGAGGTGCTTACCCACTTAGCGCGCCACCGCGACCAAATCGTATCAAAAGAGCAGCTCCTTGATGCCATTTGGGAGGAGCCAGAGCTTGTAACGCCCAATGTCATTGAAGTAGCAATTAATCAAATTCGTCAAAAAATGGATAAACCTCTCAATATCGGCACTATCGAGACTGTGCGCCGCAGGGGCTATCGCTTCTGCTACCCCAAAAAGCCGAGCGAAAGCTAGATTTCAATCACTTTTAAGCCCTTGTGCAGTATAATGCGCCCGCTTCCTTGCAGACTTGTGCAATAGGCTTACGGAGCAACGCTTCAGGGTGGGAACACAGCAGAGCACTCTGTGAATCTGTGTGCCATAAGCACCTGCAGGGGAGTTATACTCCATTCTTAATTTTCACAATAGTTTTTAAATTTTTTAAGTTAGCGATTTTAAAAAAGTATTATTTTTAAGCATGAGAAAAAGGATTTATTATGTGGATTACTCGGCAGCTCACACCGAATTTTCGACAAGAATACACTATTGATACTAAGATTTTAGACTCGCGCAGCATGCATATTGTGGAGATTTTTAAAAGTGCTGATTTTAATGAAGTGGCAATGATTGATGAGACGCATTTGATGCTTCAAAAATATCTGTTTATAGAATCTGAATTGCTCGCCCACCTCCCCCTTTGCGTGATACCCAAACCAGAGCAAGTATTGCTTTTTGATAGCTTTAATCTTGAGATTGCTCATGAGTGCTTTAAGCACGAGGGAGTGCGGGTTGATTGCGTGCAGAGCGATAGAAAAAGCCTAGATTCACTTATGAGCTTCCTACCTCATTTTCATAAGGTTATGCAAAATGAACGCTTTAATCTCGTAGGGCAGGTCATGGATTTAGATATAAAAAAATATGATGTCATCATCGCAGATTCTTATATGAATAAACACCAAATCGATGGATTATCGCGTATGCTGACAAGTGAGGGCATACTCATTATCCGCAATCACCACCCTTTGCTAGAGGAGGCAGCATTCATAGAGCAGATGAGCGCGTGCGTGGATTTTTTTAATGTCATTATGCCTTTTTCACCGCATTTAAGCATTTTAAGCGACAAAAGCTATATTTTTGCCTCTAAGCGTTTCCACCCCTGCGCGGATATGTGCTTGCAAAAGATTGATTTGCTCCCACGCATGCGATATTATAATGATAAAATTCACGAAAGCGCCTTTGTGCTGCCGCATTTTTTATTTGAAAAAATTAAGCATATTGCGCGTTTTTAGGTGCTAGATGTTAAAGTATGCAATCGCACTCACAGGCACTATTGGCAGCGGGAAAAGCACGCTTGTAAGCCTTCTTTCGCTCTATGGTTATGAGAGCATTTGCGCAGATTCTATATCACACCAAATGCTAGAAGCCCACGGAAACGAAGTGATAGAATCTTTTGGCAATGAGATTGTTGAAAATGGCAAAATTAGTCGCAAAAAGCTTGGGAAAATCGTTTTTGCCAACCAACCCAAACGCGAAATACTCCAAAAAATCCTCCACCCCTATATCCAAAAAGAAATTCTTGCCCAAGCCCAGCGCCTTGAGCAAAAGCGCGTTTGGTATTTTCTAGATATTCCACTTTTTTTTGAAGTGGGTGGAAAAGATGTCTATCCTGTGGCGCGCTCTCTTGTGGTTTATACGCCTGCCAAAAAGGCTATTGAGCGCATTATGAAGCGCGATAATCTCACAGAGCAAGAGGCAAAGGCAAGATTAGCCATTCAGCTCCCCATTGAGCAAAAATGCCGCTTAGCTGATGATATTATCGGTAATGATGGCGATTTGCGCGCTTTGCAACAGCGCGTAGAATCTTACTTGCGCTCCCTCCCCACACACGCCAGCTAGGCTTAGTATGCGCTTTGTCAAATATAGCAGCAATGGCAATGACTTTCTCATCACCACCACTCACACGCTCAATGATAGCTCCCGCGCGCAGCTAGCCCAGCGCGTTTGCGAGCGGCACAATGGCATCGGCGCTGATGGTATGGTGGTGGTTATCCCCACACATAACACGCCCTATAGCTATCAATGGGATTTTTATAATGCCGATGGCTCGCTCGCAGCTATGTGTGGTAACGCAAGCCGTAGTGTGGGGCATTACGCCTATATGGAGGGTATTGCGCCAAAACAGCATAGTTTTCTTACGCAAGCGGGTATCATACGTATTCACATTGATGAGCAGCGCGATACTTTGGTGCAGAGCGATTTGGGCGCGTATAAAATACTTGAGGAGCATATTATAGAATCTAATCCTTATGGCGTGGATTCTTGGGCATTGCTTGATAGTGGAGTGCCGCATTTGGTAGGTTTTGTAAAGGATAGAAAGGCGCTAACTTACAAAAAAGATACACTCTTAGCGCATTTAAGGCAGGCATATAATGCTAATATCAATCTTGCCTTTGCAGATACGGATAAAATTTTTTATATGACTTATGAACGCGGTGTGGAGGATATTACAGAGGCTTGCGGGACAGGCGCGGCGGCTGTATTTGCCCTAGCATTAAATAATCAATTATGTCAAAATCCTACAACGCTTATCCCGCCAAGTAACGAGCCTCTAACGCTCGCTATGAGTGAGCATAATCATATTTTACTTCAAGGCGAAGTAAAGCGCATAGCCCTCTGCGAGTGGCTTTGAGGTCCTTACTTTTTTAGATTCTATAAATCACGCATTAAACCACCCAAATGAGCTTTTGCCCGTGTCAAGTTTAGCAATAGAATCTATATCGCTTTTATCAAGTGTGAAGTCAAAAATGTTAAGATTTTCGCGCATTCGCTCAATCTTGCTAGTCTTTGGAATGACGCTCACACCGCGGCTCACAAGGTAGTTTAGCCCCACTTGCGCCGCACTCTTATTATGCTTTTTGCCAATTTTTAGTAGCACCTCGTTATTAAAAAAGTCGTTTTTGCCCTTTGAAAAGGGACTCCACGCCTGCAAGCGCACGCCATGCGCCTCTAGCACGCCCTGATACTCGCGCCGCTGGAAAAACACATGCGTTTCAAGCTGATTTACTACAGGCTTAATCTCGCAGGTTTTGATAAAATCCAAAAACGCACTTTGCGAGAAGTTTGAAAGCCCAAGAGAGCGCACTTTTCCCGCCTTATGCGCCTCCTGCATAGCCCGCCACATATCTTTTGAATTTTCAAACTCGCGATGCAGCAGCAGCAAGTCAATATAGCCCAAATCAAGCTTTTTTAGCCGCACATCAATCTCTTTTTTGCACTCCGCATAGGTCATATTGTTGCTAAGTTTTGTAGTGACAAAAATGCGTTCGCGCGCGATATTTTGTGCCTTTAAGCCCCGTTTTAAACCCTTGCCAACCTCGCTTTCATTCGCATACATTTGAGCGGTATCAAAGAGCCTATAGCCCACGCTTAGCGCATCTTGCATCGCCTGCACGCACGCACTATCGCGCAAATCATAAGTGCCAAGCCCCACAAGCGGCATACTTAAGCCATTATTTAGCGTTATAGCGTGGTTAGATTCTGTAATTTTAGAATCTTTTGCGTTAGAACTTTGTGTTTTAGAATCTTTTTTAGAATCTTGCGTTTTAGAATCTGCCCCAAACATCTGCCCACCAAACGCCCCAAAACACGCCACTCCGCCAACCAATGCCGCCATTTTACTAGAATCTTTTAAAAACTCTCGCCTATTGCGCGCTGTGTTTATAGAATCTGAATGCTTATCCATAAGTCCTCCTTGGAAATTTTATGAGCCAAGATGGCAAAATAGCCAATCGATATAATTTTGGGATTATAAATCATTATGAAATATCACAAGTTAATGCTATGTCCAATGCCCTTAAAAATAAAGTTATAAGTTATTTTATAAATAAACTTGACATTAAATGACTAAACTTATATAATATCATTTCTATAAAACTTAAGGAGTTTCCTATGAATTTATTTGATAAACTCACCAACCAAATGCGAGAATCCCTTGATAGTGCTGCCTCTCTTGCTATACATTCGGGGAATCAAGAAATCACCCCAGCCCATGTGTATTGGGCGCTTTTAACCAATCATCAAAGCGTGCTTAATCAAGCGTTAAATAAAATGAATATCGATAAAGCCGCTATCGAGCTTGCTGCGCGCAGTGAAGTGGATAAACTGCCAAAAAGTTCCAATGTCGCTAAAGAAAATCTAAATATTAGCAAAGAACTCTCCAATGCGCTAAATTTAGCGCAAGGCGAAGCCACTAAAAATGGCGATAGTTTTGTTGCGGTGGATATGTTTTTGATTGCCAATATTAAAGAGCCAACTTTCAATGCGCTTTTCAAGCCATTTTTGGATATTACAGAGCTTAAAAAGACTTTGATTGCGCTGCGTGGGGAAACAAAGATAGAATCTCAAAGCGGCGATGATAATTTAGAATCTCTAAGCAAATTTGGCATTGATTTGACACAAAAAGCCCTAGAAAATACCCTAGACCCGGTCATTGGGCGCGATGATGAGATTAATGCGATGATGCAAATTCTTATTCGTAAAAGTAAAAATAATCCCATTCTCTTAGGCGAACCCGGTGTGGGTAAAACCGCTGTGGTGGAGGGTTTAGCCCAACGAATTGTGGCAAAAACTGTGCCTATAAGCTTGCAAAACAAACGACTAATAGCTCTTGATATGAGCGCGCTTATCGCAGGTGCAAAGTATCGGGGCGAGTTTGAGGAGCGGCTTAAGAATGTGGTTGATGAAGTTAAAAAATCAGGCAATGTTATTTTGTTTATTGATGAAATTCACACTATCGTAGGTGCAGGCGCGAGTGAGGGCAGTATGGACGCGGCAAATATTTTAAAGCCAGCCCTTGCGCGTGGCGAGCTGCACACCATTGGTGCGACTACTTTAAAAGAATATCGCAAGTATTTTGAAAAAGATGCTGCACTTACAAGGAGATTTCAGCCCATTAGCGTAAATGAGCCAAGTATTAATGAGGCTTTGCAAATCTTGCGCGGCATTAAGCCTAATTTAGAAGCTCATCATAATGTAAATATCACAGACGCCGCGCTTGTGGCTGCTGCAAAACTATCTAGCCGCTACATTACGGATAGATTTTTGCCTGATAAAGCCATTGATTTAATCGATGAAGCCGCAGCGGAATTAAAAATGCAAATAGAATCTGAACCGCTAGAGCTAAGTAAAATTAAAAAGCATATTGCCAATCTTGAAGTAGAAAAGCAAGCGCTTAATATGGAAAAAAATAACGCCAATGAGGCGCGCGTACTTGAAATTGATAAAGAATTAGAGAATCTGCGTGAAGAGAGAGTAGCGCTGGAGGGGAAATTTGAGCAAGAAAAGAGCGTTTTTACCAACATCGCCTCGCTTAAAGCCGAGCTTGATAGTCTAAAAAGAGAATCTGAACTCGCTAAGCGCAGTGGGGATTATAATAAAGCCGCAGAAATTGATTATGGCAAAATCCCTCAAATCCAAAGCCAAGAAGAAGCCCTGCAAAAGCAATGGGAGGATATGCAAAGTCATGGCACTTTACTTAAAAATGCCGTTACTCAAGAGAGTATTGCTGGCATTGTGAGCCGCTGGAGTGGCATACCTGTGAAAAAAATGCTCCAAAGTCAAAAGGAGCGTATCCTTGATATAGAATCTGAACTTGAAAAAAGCGTAGTGGGACAAGATGATGCCATAAAAGCCATTGCACGCGTAATTAAACGCAATAAAGCGGGATTAAGCGACGCTACTCGCCCTATTGGCAGCTTTTTATTTTTAGGTCCAACTGGCGTGGGTAAAACGCAATGCGCGAAAACTTTGGCAGAATTCCTCTTTGATAATGCCAAATCGCTGGTGCGCATTGATATGAGCGAATATATGGAAAAGCACGCTGTGAGCAGGCTTGTGGGCGCACCACCGGGCTATGTAGGCTATGAGGAAGGTGGCGTGCTGACCGAAGCCATTAGACGCAGACCCTATAGCATTGTGCTATTTGATGAAGTGGAGAAAGCTCACCCAGATGTGTTTAATATCCTCTTGCAAGTGCTTGATGATGGGCGATTGACCGATAGTAAGGGCGTGAGCGTGGATTTTACTAATACTATTATTATTTTAACAAGCAATATTGCTAGTGATAAAATTATGGAGTTAAGCGATAAAGAGGAGCGGCAAAAGGCTGTCAAAGACGCGCTTAAAAACTATTTCAAGCCTGAATTTTTAAATCGCCTTGATGATGTGGTGATATTTAATCCGCTAGGGCTTGACGAAATCACAAAAATTGTGGATATTATGTTTGCAAGCCTTGCTAAAAGGGCGCATGAGAAAGGCATTAGCATTACGCTAAGTCAAGAGGCAAAAGAATATATCGCAGAAGTGGGCTTTGATAGCGTATATGGCGCGCGCCCGCTTAAGAGGGCATTATATGAGGAAGTCGAGGATAGGCTGGCTGATTTAATCTTGCGCGATGAAGTAAAAGATGGCGATAGTGTGAATTTCACGCTAGAAAAGGGCAAAATCTGCGCCAAAGTCAAACACAAAAGCAAAGGGGAAAAATAAGGGGATAATATGAAGCAAAGCCCTACAAGAATGTATAGGGCTTTAAACAAAAGGACAGATGTGAAAAATTTAGCTAGATTCTATAATTCCGCGCTGTTGCTTTTTTTAACAAAAAGCCGCGCGCATCTTACAAATGTAAGCAAAGCTCACATTTGCGCCTAAAGTATAAAGTTATAATCTGCTTACGCAGCTTATCAACTTGTTTTTTAAGGCTAGATTCTATAATTCCGCGCTGTTGCTTTTTATAAAAAGCCGCGCGGTCTTGTTTGCTGGCAAGTAAATTGCCCTCAAACGCCTAAAGTATAAAGTTATAGCTGCTTTAAGCATCTATCAACTTATTTTTAAAGGTTAGATTCTATAATATTACAGAATCTAGCTCCCAACTTTATATCTTAAAAGCCAAATGTATAGCGCAAGCCCACATTGTATGTGCGATGAGCGGTGGCTTTCATATTTGCACCTTCTATATCTATATCATAAAGTGTAGTTTTCACAAAAGGCACGCGTGCGGCAAGCTCAATACCATGTGCTTTAGCGAATACACCTCTTAAACCTACATTAAGTGCTGCATCAAAGCCTGTTGTAGATACTTTTTTACCTGTGCCATCAAGCCCCTCTTTAAGTATGTCAATAGTTTTTCCACTCCAAGAGTTCGCACCTAGCCCAATACCTAAAAATACGCCAAAATCCATATCTGCAGATGTGACAAAATTATAGAGCGCATCTACATTCACACCATAATTAATATTATTGAGCGTTGTGCTGCCTAGGTCTGGGTCTGTTTGCTTTAATTTTGAATTATTAAAATCTATGTTTGCATAGTAGCGCAAGCCAAAGCTTTCTGTAAAAAATTGCTTATAACCTGCGATTAAGCCATAATTGAGACCAGCCTTTGAGAGGTTCTCATCGTGTCCGCCAGCACCGCTAAAACTCTCTTTCATCGTAGTGCTTCCATACCCAATGCCCACACCTACAAATGCACCGCTTTCCTCTGCTATAAGCGCACTGCTTGTTAGAGCCAATGCCGCTACCGAACTTACTAACAACTTTTTCATTGTTACTCCTTAAGAATGTAAAAATATTATGCTCTTACGCATATCTTTACATTCTACCCCCCCCCCCCATATTTACCTTAAAGTCAAGGTAAATATTATGTAAAGTATATGTTAAATGTAAAATAATGTAACAGATTTTACATTTGCTCTCAAATCGCCCCAGTTATAGAATCTAGCGACAAAAGTGGCGGCTAGATTCTATAGATTTACAGAATCTGCAAGCCATTTTTAAGTCTGCATCATTAGCCAATGCATTAAAAAATTTTTGCTACACTGCCGCGACTATAGAGATTTTAGAACCTAAAAGGATATAGCGTGAAAAAATATGTAGTTGGAGTAGTTGGAGCAAGCGGAGCTGTGGGAGAGGAGATTTTTAAAGTCTTGGAGGAGAAAAAATTCCCGGTGGCTAAGGTCGTTCCGCTAGCAAGTGAAAGAAGTGTAGGCAAAGAGATTGAGTTTAACGCGCAAACTTATAAGATTGCTAAAACCACTCATAATGTCTTTGCAGATGAGGGGATAGAAATAGCCTTTTTTTCAGCGGGAGGAAGTGTGAGCGCGGAGTTTGCCCCTAGTGCGGCAAAGGCTGGGGCGGTGGTGATTGACAATACAAGCCACTTTCGTATGGATAATGATGTGCCTCTTGTCGTGCCTGAAGTGAATGCGGAGGATATCGCGCTATGGCGCAAGAAAGGCATTATCGCTAATCCTAATTGCTCTACTATTCAAATGGTGCATGTGCTAGCCCCCCTGCATAAGGAATTTGGTATCAAGCGAGTAGATGTAAGTACCTATCAAGCGGCAAGCGGAGCGGGCAAAAGCGGTATGGAAGAGCTTGTTATGCAAATGCAGGCGTTTTTTGCCTTTAAGCTTGATGAGGCAGAAACGAGAGTATTTCCCCACCGCCTAGCGCTTAATGTGATACCCCATATTGATATTTTTATGCCCAATGACTACACGAAAGAAGAAATGAAAATGGTCAATGAGACCAATAAAATTATGCATTCAAACTTTGCGGTGAGCGCTACATGCGTGCGTGTTCCGGTTTTGCGCAGCCATAGTGAATCTATAAGCATTTGCTTTGAACGCGAAGTGAATGCGCAAGAAGTGCGCAAGATTCTAAGTCAATCGCCTAGCGTCGTGCTGTGCGACAAACCACAGGAAAAAATGTATCCTATGCCCATAATGGTGAGCGAAACAGACCAAACTTATGTGGGGCGCGTGAGGGAGGATAATTTTGATAAGCATATTTTGCACTTATGGTGCGTAGCAGACCAAATCCGCGTAGGAGCGGCAACAAATGCGGTAAGAATTGCGCAAAAATGGGCGGAAATGCAATGATTTTTATCGATGCATGTTTTAGGAAACCCACGCCATACACGCCTATATGGCTTATGCGACAGGCAGGCAGGTATCTAGCTGAATACAAACAAACGCGCGCAAAAGCCGGAGGCTTTTTAGACTTGTGCCAAAATGTATCGCTTGCCACAGAGGTAACGCTCCAACCTATTGAAATCCTTGATGTCGATGCGGCGATACTTTTTAGCGATATTTTGGTTGTGCCTTTGGAAATGGGATTGCCTTTAGAATTTTTAGCAGGTGAAGGACCGCACTTTAGGCGCACAATTAGCACAATGAGTGATGTTGTCACACTTAAAAAAGGCGCGCACAAACATTTAGACTATGTCTATGACGCAGTGAGTTCTATCCGCGCTAAACTGCCTAAAGATAAGGCACTCATCGGTTTTAGCGGCTCTCCTTGGACTTTGGCAACTTATATGATTGAGGGCTGTGGGAGCAAAACTTATGCTAAAAGTAAGGCTATGCTCTATAAAGAGCCACGCATTCTCACTTCGCTGCTAGAAGTGCTTACAGAGGAGCTAAAGCACTATCTTGAAGGGCAAATACGCGCTGGAGCAAATGCGGTGCAAATTTTTGATAGCTGGGCAAATGCGCTTGAATGCGAAGCCTACATCAAGTTTAGCTGGCATTATATGAAAGAAATTGCCTCCTATCTTAAGCGCAAATATCCACACATACCGGTTTTGCTTTTCCCTAAGGGCATTGCTGGATATTTGGATAAGATTAATGGGGATTTTGATGTATTTGGCGTGGATTGGAGCACGCCTATGGAGCTAGCCAAGCAAACACTTGGGCGTAAGTATGTCTTGCAAGGCAATCTTGAGCCATCGCGACTTTATGATTTAGATTCTATGCAAAGGGGCGTTGATGAGATATTGTCTGTTATGGGCAAGCAGGCAGGGCATATCTTTAACCTAGGGCATGGTATGCTTCCTGATTTGCCTCGTGAGAATGCTATTGCGCTTGTGCAAATGGTCAAGGACAAAACGCGGCGGTAAGTCTAGATTCTATAAATTACAGAATCTACATGGCAGAATCTAGATTCTATAACCCACAGAATCTAAAACCTCTTCTTATTCACATCATCTAATATATCTTTAGCTACAGTATCTACTCTTTTAGAAATCTCTGCACTAGAGTT
>NZ_JRPR02000011.1 GCF_000763135.2 Helicobacter jaachi
CTAAAGACATATTAGATGATGTGAATAAGAAGAGGTTTTAGATTCTGTGGGTTATAGAATCTAGATTCTGTGTTTAGATTTTAAAGGCTGGATTCTGTAGTTTGGATTCTATAGGCTTGATATAGAATCTATAGGCTAGATACTATAGCTTAGATACTTTTTCTAAGGCTAAGTGCTGGGGGTTATAGAATCTAAGCCATTTTGCCACATCAAGTTTTTAGGCTAAGTATCTGTTTGACTTCTTTAGATTCTGTAATTTTTCTAATTTCATGTCTTTGGTGAGACTTTAGATTTTATAATCCTCAGCACCCCAAAGCTTGATGGCAACTAAGGCTTCATATACACAAGCGTGTAGCCGCCCTCCGTGCCTAGCATAATGGCGTTTTTAAGAAATTCCGCATAGCGCGTGTATTGCTCATCTGGCACGAGAATATAAAATTTCCCTAATTCCTCTTTCATTTTTGTAGCATATGCTTCAAATTCCCCCTCTTTGATATGCTTGCCAAAGGCAAAATATTTTATCTCCTTGCGCTCAAATTTTGGCACATAGACTAAGAGCTGATTGCTTGTAATGATTGCTTCCCTGCCATATTCATCAAAGGATTTTAGCAAGAGATTAGTTACAGCACAGCCGCTTAGGCATATTTTTCTTTTTTCTTCGCTTTTTAAGATTCTATCCTGTGCAAAATATCCCGCAACAAGACCCACGACAATCCCTCCCATAAAGAGCATTGGTAGATATTTGCGCACATATACGATAAGATTTTTCAAAAGCGGGTAGCAATACACCACCACACCACTTAGCGCGATAATCATAAGTGGCAAGCCACCTTGCAAATTACGCAAGTCATAGCTCAAACACATACCCCAAAAGATAAAATACACAAAGCCGCACACACCCATAAGTCCCAATATTTTATGCGGCAATCTAAGCGATAAAAGTGAGGCGAGAAACAATAAAAAGAGATTTTTATTATGCTTTATGGCATCTGTAAGGCGCTCAAAATATCCCTTGCCTAGAAAAATATCATTCATCACATAGCTCATATTGGTCGCATCGGTGTGTAAAATAAGCTTTTTATACAAGGCTATAATTACCCAAGGTAGCGTAAAAATTAGCACTAAAGCTAAGGAGAGCCAAAATATTTTCAAACCCCGTTTTTTAGTAAGTATCCACACACCAAGCAAAAAGCACACGCACCAAAATAGCCCGCTTTGTTTCACTTCTGCGCTAATCCCAGCACTTAAAGCCCCTAAAATAATATAAAAATCACTTTGTGTGAAATGTTCTGTTACGCGCTTATTTGTAGATTCTGTATTTATAGAATCTAGGCTTTGTGATTCTAAAAGGCTAGCCCTTAACAGACAAAGCGCGGATATGAAAATAATCATCGCCACAGGCATATCCACATAGCCTACATAAAATTGCTTAACCATACCAAATAGCACCACATAGGTAAGCACACTTGCCACAATACCAAACATAGCATAACGCGCCTGATAGCCTAAAGTAGAGGCATTAAACAAAAACGCACTCGCTAGCATACCGCCACAGAGAAAATACCAATATATCGCCCTGCCAATGCCCTGAAAGCTTGAGGGCTGCTCGCTTAGCACATAGCCTAATGAAAGCAGCATAGGATAAAGCTGCGGATATGCCCAATCATTAAGCACAAAATGCCCATTTGCCCAGGCAGTCGCCCATCTATCCCAAGAGACCACCGCGTCCCAATCTGTAAAAATGCCGCCCTCTAGCAATTTATTAAAGGTGCAAAGTGCAATAATAACTCCAATGATATAGAGGATTTGCGCAGTGAGCGGACCTTGAGAAAATACCTTTGGTATGTTTAAGGGCGTAATAATCTCCCTACCAAAAAGCCATAAAAACAGCACAGATTCTATAATTACTATGCCTAAAACCACCGCCTTTGTGTAAATACCAAGTGCGATGAGCGCATAGATGAGATAAAAATTAACGCACAAACTTAAAATAAAGCTCGCAACAATAAAAAGCGCGACATTATCCTTAATGGATTTGTGTAGGATAAATTTTTGTATGCAGCCATAGACAATGCTTCCGGGCAAAAACACGGCTACAAAAAATGATAAAAATGCTAAAGACAAATGCATTACGCCTCCTTAAAATTTTTGATACACTAAAATTTCTTGAGTAAGCCCAATGTAGGCATTAAGCCTGCGTGCTTTAAGCTCACCATACTCTTTGCACACATTATGCACTTCTTTAAAAAGCAGCGCACGCTCATCGTGAAACTCCCACATACCGCATCTCTCCGCACAGAATCTAATGCACCGATAGAGCAGTGTGGGCGTGGGATATGTAAGCAGCACAATGCCCCCGCTTTTAGCACACATAAAATGTTTAAGACACATATCTTTTGTCCCACTTTCGTCAAAATGTTCAATAAGTCCGGCTGAAAACACCACATCAAAGCCATCATAGAATCCATTCGCAGTATCTTGGCTTGCGCTTGCTAAGCCCTGCTGATATGCGCTTAGGCTTTTAGATTCTATAATATTGACCAATCGCGCTTCTTGCCTGTGCGGTGGGAGGTCTTTATATTTTTCATTAAAGGCTTTTACACCATTTGTGGCATTATCAAATACGATATAAAAGGCTTGCGGGTAGGCTTTGCGTATGGATTCATAAAAGCAGCTATCGCCTCCACCAAATTCGCAAAAGCTCTGCGGGTGGCTATATTTTTTGAGCAAATTAATGATGAGATTTGCGCTTATTTTACGTGTGAGTAGTGAGAGTTTAAAGCCTTTATGCGCCCTTTTAGCGTAGTATTGCTCCCAATTTGTGGCTTTAGATTCTGTATTTATAGAATCTAAAATCTGCGTTTTGGGCGCAAAGATAAAAAATCTCTGCACCAAAAAGCTTGCGGCAAAAATCATTAATTCACAAATAGGCTTAATAATAATCTCACTTATATTGGTGTAATGGGAAATAAAAGCAATGCCTTGCATAGAAATAAACATAAGGCACAACATAAGCAGCGTATAAGTGGTAATCTCAAAGGCGAGATTAGATTTAGTTTTAAACACAAAATGTTTGCCTACCATGAAGTTGAACACACCCGCTACAATCCGCCCGCTAAGCATACACACAAAGAGGCTAGCACCCAAACTAAAAGCTAGCGCAAAGATAGCATAATCAATAAGCGCAGTCAGCAGGGAATTACCAATATGGCGGAAAAGTACAAAATATATACTAAGAGAATCTAGCACGGGATTAAAGTGCGAGGAGGCGTTATTATCGATATAAATGGTTTGGATAGGCACTTGCAGGATAGTGAGATGCTCATAGCAGGCATTAATGAGCATTTGCATTTCAAATTCATAGCCATTATATGCGCTTGCAAGCATGGTGCGTGCTAGATTTGGGCTTATCACGCGCAGTCCGCTTTGAGTGTCTTTTAGCTTTTTGCCAAACATAATTTTAAAAATGTTGCGGGTGAGTGTATTGCCAAACTTGCTACGAAAGGGGATTTTCCCGCCAAAATCCCTCACGCCAATAGCCAGCTCTGCACTAGATTCTATAAATGCGCGCGCAAGCTTTAGCGCATCATCTACGCTATGCTGCCCATCACAATCAAGCGTGATAATGCCCTGAATTTGCGTAAAGTGATTAAGGATATAATTAAAGCCATGTTTTAAAGCCCCGCCTTTGCCGATATTTGTGGCGTTTTTTAGCAAAATTACTTGTTTATCAAGGGCATTAAAAATACTATCAAATGCCGCAGGAGAGCCGTCATTAACAACAACTAGAGTGAATTTTTGTTCAATAAGCGAATGAGCGAGGGAGATAAGATTTGGGCTAGGTTTATACGCGGGGATTAGGATAACAAAATGTTTATAGAGTCTAGCATTCTGCTCTATCCCCCCCCCCCGTTAATTGTAAAGCATTAGATTCCAAAGAAGGGTTGGGCATAGCTATCTCCAAAATAAATTTTTAGAGATTATAAGCTATTTAGTTAAATATCTCTCTTGCTTTTGAGCCACGCACTTAGGCGCGCGATGTATGTCCAAAAGAGCGGGATAAAAAATATCGCAATAAATGTCGCCGCGAGCATTCCGCCAATCACGCCTGTGCCAATGGCATTTTGACTTCCGCTACCCGCACCGCTAGAGAGTGCAAGGGGTAGCACACCAATGCTAAAGGCTAGTGAAGTCATAATAATAGGGCGGAAGCGTAATTTTGCCGCACCAACAGCAGATTCAAAAATACTTTTGCCCTCTTTTTCATGCAAGTGCTGCGCAAATTCTACAATCAAAATCGCATTTTTTGCCGCAAGGGCGATAAGCATAACAAGCCCAATATTAAAATAAATATCTGCATTTAATCCCCTTAGAGCCGTGGCTAGAGCTGCGCCAAACACCGCAAAAGGCACAGCGGTAAGCACTGCTAGCGGCATAAGCCACCGCTCATACTGCGCGCATAGGATTAAAAACACAAATATAAGCCCAAAGACAAATGCCACAGCGCCTGTGCCGCTGGCATTTTTCTCTTGATAGCTTGAGCCTGTGTAGGCCAGCGTATAGCCCTCTGGCAAGATTTCAGCGGCTACTTCCTCAATGGCTCTAAGCGCATCACCGCTTGAGTAGCCATCTTTTGTGCCACCCATAATTTTGGCTCCTGTGAAAAGATTAAATCTATCAATAATATCTGGTCCTATGACGCGCTCTGTTTTCACAAGTGAGCTAATGGGGATAAGCTTGCCGCTGCTTGAGCGCACAAAGACTTTGCTTAAATCTGCTACAGATTCTCTAAAGGCGCTATCAGCTTGGATATTTACTTGATAAGTGCGTCCATAGAGGTTAAAATCATTCACATAAGAGCGTCCAAAAGTGCTTTGCAGCACGGCAAAAACATCGCTTACTTTAACTCCCATAGCCTTAGTTGCTTCTCTATCGAGGGTTAAAAAGTATTGAGGGATATTTGCACTAAACATACTGCGCACACCCGCAAGCTCCTTGCGCTCTGATGCTGCGGCTACTATGGCATTAGCATATTTTTCTAAATCTTTGATAGTGCCTCCACTTCTATCTTGGATATAAACTTCAAATCCTCCTGCGATGGATAGTCCCATAATAGCAGGTGGCGTGGTTACATACACGCCTGCATCGAGCGCGCCATTAAGCACACCATTATATTTAAGTGCTATGGCTTGAGATTTCTGCTCTTTTTTCTTGCGCTCACTCCAATCTTTAAGCGTGATAAACATCGCAGCCGAGCTAGTTCTAGCTGCTGAAGAGAGCATATCAAATCCAGTGATTAGCATGGTGGATTGCACATTGTTATCATCATGTAAAATCGCCAATGCCTTTTTGCCCTCATTTATAGTGCGCGAGAGTGATGAGGCAGGAGGCAGGGACATAAAGGCTAGCACATCGCCCTTATCCTCTTCTGGCACAAGTCCGGTAGGGAGTTTGACTAAAAGTCCCCAAGTAGCACCAATGATAGCTGCAAAGATTAAGACCATAACTAGCCCAAGCCGTAATGCTCGCACGATTTGTTCCCCAAATTTGTGTGTGAGCCAATCAAAAAAGTCATTAAAGCGTTTCACTATATAAAAAGGCTTAGGTTCATGGGATTTGAGGATAGAAACGCAGAGTGCGGGAGTAAGTGTGAGCGCAACAAAGCCAGAAATCACCACTGAAATAACAATAGTAATGGCAAACTGCTGATAAATCGCTCCGCTAAAGCCGCCGATAAACGCTACAGGGATAAATACAGAGCATAAAACCAGCACGATTGCCACCACAGGTCCTTGAATCTCGCCCATTGCCTTTATAGTGGCGTCTTTAACGGAATATTTATTGCCATTTTCATCACGCTCAGTGTGCAAAATCCGCTCCACATTCTCAATGACAATAATGGCATCATCTACCACAATCCCAATGGCTAAGATAAGCCCAAAGAGTGTGAGGAGATTAATAGAAAATCCTAGCGCATACATACCAGCAAATGTGCCTATAATGCTCACAGGAATGGCTATCACAGGGATAATAGTGGCGCGAATATTTTGTAAGAAAAAATACATAATAATCACCACAAGCACAATGGCTTCAATAAAAGTCTTGCGCACTTCTTGTATGGACACTTTGACAAATTTTGTCGTATCATACGCACGCTTGTATTGCAAGCCTTCAGGGAATTTTTTGGCTAATTCTTGCATTTTTGCTTCCACGCGCGTGGAGACATCAAGCGCATTAGCACCGGGCTGCAAATTTATCCCAAACGCAGAGGCAAGATTACCATTAAACATAGGCGTAACGCTATATTCTTTCGCCCCCAGCTCAATTCTAGCAATATCCTTAAGCCGCAATGCCGAACCATCGCTATTTGAGCGGATAATGATATTGCCAAATTCTTCAGAGCTAATAAATCGCCCTTGTGTTGTAACCGAATAAGTAAAGGCTAAGTCACTTCTCACAGGCTCTGCACCAAAGCTCCCAGCAGAAAATTGCGAGTTTTGCTCTGATATGACAGCAGCCACTTCGGAGGGTGTTAAATTATATTGAGCAAGCTTTTCTATATCAAGCCAGATTCTCATAGAATAGTCTCTACTACCAAATGAAGTTACATCACCTACGCCCTCCACGCGCTTTAACTCATTAATGATATTTAAAATAGCATAATTTGCAATGTAGGTTTGCGTATGTGCGGGATTGTTTGAAAAAAGCGCATACACAGCAAGCATTGTAGAGGAGCGCTTGCGCACAGATACGCCAAGTCGCTGCACTTCTTGTGGAAGTTGGCTAAGGACTGCCTGCACGCGGTTATTGACATTAATCATTGCCATATCTGCATCAGAATCATTAGCAAAAGATACATTGAGATTAAGCGCACCTGTTGATGAAGAGGAGCTTTTCATATACAGCATACCCTCTACGCCATTTATAGAATCTTCTAGCACACTTGCCACTGTGTTTGCCATAACTTCAGCGCTAGCACCTGGATAACTTGCAGTTACGACCACTTCATTTGGCACTACTTGCGGATACTCCTCCACAGGCAGCACAAACATACTAATCACCCCCACAAGCGTGATGATTATGGATAAAACCATGGCAAAAATGGGACGATTTATAAAAAACTTTGACATTTTTCGCTCCTAATTTGTCTTCCCATTTTTAGATTCTGTATTGCCTGCTTGTGGATTTTGCGGAGTTTGCGGCGCGATTTGCAATGGCGCATTTTCGCGTATTTTAGTAAGTTGGTTAAGCACCACTACATCGCCATTTTGCAATCCATTTAAGACAAGGATATTAGATTTGCCCACTTCTTGCCCTATTTCTACGCGCGCGATATGGGCTTTTCCATCTTTTATGACAAATACATAACTGCCTTTTGCATCTTGTAAAAGTGCGTTTTGAGGAATGCTAATAGCATTTTGAGCCTCAAAGCCACTTAAGCGAACGCGCACAAATTCATTGGGTAAAAGCTTATGGGCTTGGTTATCCATAATAGCGCGCGCTTTCACGCTAAGCGTTTCAGAATCTAGCACGCTATCGACAAAATCTAGTTTGCCCTTTTGCTCATACACCATACCATTGCCTAGCACAAATTCTACTTGAATGCGGTTATTCTCTAGCCCACGCATAAAGTAATAATCCCTGCTAGGGATAGAAAATTCCGCGTATATGGGACTTAGTTGTGTGATGGTGGTTAATATATCGCGTCCGCTTGAGCCTACAAGATTGCCCACATCATAGCTTCGCGTGCTTGTGCGCCCGCTAATAGTAGCAATCACATCTGTATAGCCTAAATCAATCTCTGCATCATCAAGTGCGGCTTTTGTGCTAGCGACATTGGCTTGCGCGGAGAGAAAATTGTAGCGTGATTGGTCATACTGCTCGATAGTATAAACGCCTTGCTTATACATTTTTTCCACGCGCTGCCAGTCGCGATTTGCTTTAATAAAATTTGCTTCAGCAGCTTGATACTGCGCTCTTGCTTGATTGACTTTGGCTTGATAGCGCGCGGGGTCAATTTTGAAAAGCTTTGCGCCCTCTGTGACAATATCGCCCTCTTTAAAGTTTTTTTCTAACAAAATACCTTGCACGCGCGCATATACGCTCGCACTTTGCACGCTTTTTAAGCGCCCGGGGTATTCAAAGCTAAGGGCTATATTTTGAGCAGTGATAGTTTGTGTATTCACACTAAGTGGGGGACGCTCTTTCTTTTGAGCTTGAGAATCCTTGCAGCCACTTAGTGAGAGCAATACACACAAAGACACACATAAATATGCGGGAATTAAAGTAGAAAATTTCATTGCATTTCTCCTAAACTATGTGAGTAACCAAAAAGATGTGGGGATTTTAATGCATTTTAGTAAATAGTTGTATATGCAACTATTTATTCTTATCCCCTCCACTTTGCATAATTTAGCGCATTTTATGCGAGATTTTTAAGCAGCAGCTCCTGTGTGTCCATTACGCCAACACCTCTATCAAGCACCTTTTGGGCTATTTCTTGGGCTTCTTTGAGTGAGTGCATTTTTGCTGTGCCGCATTGATAGATGTTTAGCTCTGGTATTTCGCTTTCACTGCGGATTCTTAGCACATCGCGCATACTTGCCTCCCATGCGTCTTTTACATCATATTCATTAGGCGCGCCTATCACACTCATATAAAATCCCGTGCGGCAGCCCATTGGCGAAATATCAATAATCTCAACTCTCCCATCATTAAGATGTTCGCGCATAAAGCCTGCAATCAAATGCTCTAATGTGTGAATGCCTTTTTCGCTTAAAAGCTCGCAATTTGGGCGTGTAAAGCGCAAATCAAATACGCTAATCACATCGCCCTTTGGTGTTTGCATAGTTTTGGCTAATCGCACAGCAGGGGCTGGCATACGCGTATGGTCGACTTTAAAACTATCAAGTAATGGCATTTTTTCTCCTTTAATTTTTGAATGTTTATAGAATCTAGCCTTGGCGCGTGGTAATGCCCATAGCGCTGCAATTATAGAATCTAGCCGCGCATTGTAACACTAAAAAATAATATTCTTATAAATTTGCTTCACTGCTAAGATTTAGCTAAAGAAGTGGGAGCGAAAATTGCTTATTTTGCTTTTGTTGGAGAAATATATATATTTTTAGGTAAAATCTGCATTTTGCATAAACCTAAAATTCTGCAAATTTCATATCACAAAGGCAGTGGCAATGATGAATAAATCGCGTGTCCTCTTGGCGGGCATTATTATTTCTTTGGTGGCAAGTTCAGTTGTGTTTGTGGGGCTATCGGCTGATGAGACACAAAAGAGCAAGCCAAAAGTGCAAGAGGTAAATAAGCTAGAATCCTTAAAAAAACTTCGTCGTATTATGGGGCTTATAGAGGAAAATTATGTTGATGAATTAAGCTTTGATGAGATTACAGATAAGGCTATCGATGGGCTTTTGAGCAATCTTGATGCGCATTCAAATTTTTTAAACAAAAAGAAATTTGATGACTTGCGCGCTAATACTGATGGTGAGTTTGGTGGGATTGGCATTACTGTGGGGTTAAAAGATGGTGCATTGACCGTAATTGCGCCTGTGGAGGATACGCCAGCAGATAAGGCAGGGCTAAAAAGTGGCGATGTGATTTTAAAAATTAATGACAAAACCACGCTTGATATGAGTATTGATGATGCGGTAAATCTTATGCGTGGCGCGCCGCATACAAAGGTGGATTTAGCCATTGTGCGCAGTGGCGAGCCAAAGCCTCTAAGTTTTAGCATTGTGCGTGATATTATTAAGATAGATTCTGTAAAGGTGCGTAAAATTAGCAATAGTGATTTTGTGTATGTGCGCGTAACTTCTTTTGATAAAAATGTAACGCGCAATGTGCTTAGTGAATTGAAGCAAATTGATAAAATAAAAGGCATTGTGCTAGATTTGCGCAATAACCCAGGCGGTGTGCTTGACCAAGCAGTTGATTTAAGCAGGCTATTTATTAAAAGTGGCGTGATTGTCTCACAAAAGGGGCGCACGAAAAATGATAATATCGAATATAAGGCAAAATCCGCCCCTTATGCTGATGTGCCAGTGGTGGTGCTTATAAATGGTGGAAGTGCGAGTGCGAGCGAGATTGTAGCGGGTGCATTGCAAGATACAAAGCGTGGCGTGCTTGTAGGTGAGCAGACATTTGGTAAAGGCAGCGTGCAAACGGTTATGCAAATTGATAAAGATGAGGCAATTAAGCTTACTACTGCAAAGTATTATCTCCCAAGTGGCAGGACAATCCAAGCTGTGGGCATTATGCCTGATATTGTTGTGTATCCGGGCAGTGCGCCAGAGAATGAAAATAACTTTAGCATTAAAGAATCTGATTTGAAGCGGCATTTGCAAAGCGAGTTAAGCAAGGTGCAATCAAACAAAGCAGAAGCACAAAATGAGGATAAAAAGCTGCTCACAGAAGAGATGATTTATAAAGATATTCAGCTTAAGAGCGCTATTGATGTGCTAAAAGCATGGGGTGTGATAGCCTCTACTCAAAGCAAGTAAGGAGGGGATATGGATAAGCAAGAAATGCTCTATGAGGGCAAAGGCAAGCGGTTATTTTCTACAAATGAGCCACATTATGTGATTGCGGAGTTTAAAGATGATTTGACTGCTTTTAATGCGCAGAAAAAAGGCGCAGAAAGCGGTAAAGGCGCGCTTAACTGCCAAATTAGCACATTGCTTTTTATGCTCCTAGAAAAAGAGGGCATAGCTACGCATTTTGTAAAAAAACTCAATGATAGGGCTATGCTGTGTAAAAAGGTGAGCATTATTCCCATTGAAGTGGTCGTGCGAAATATCGCTACAGGCTCGCTTACAAAGCGTTTAGGCATAACGGAGGGTAAGGTTTTGCCCTTTAGCCTTGTGGAGCTGTATTATAAAGATGATGCACTGGGCGACCCACTTATTAATGATGAGCATTGTTTGATTTTGGATATTGCGCAACTTAATGAATTAGAAGTGCTTAAAACGCAGGCTTTAAGAGTGAATGAGATTCTAAGAGTATTTTTTGACAAGGTGGATTTGAAGCTTGTGGATTTTAAACTTGAGTTTGGACGTGATGGGGAAGGAGAGATTATTTTAGCCGATGAGATTAGCCCTGATAGCTGCCGTTTGTGGGATAAAAACACCAATCAAAAGCTTGATAAAGATAGATTTAGACAGGATTTAGGCGATGTGAAAAGGGCATATGAGGAAGTGCTACACCGCATTATAGAATCTAAATAAAGGCAGGCTATGAGAGTAAAAGTGCTTATTTCGCTTAAAAGTGGCGTGTTAGACCCGCAAGCTAAAGCTATCTATCACGCTCTAAGCGCGCATGGTTTTGAGAGTTTAAAAAGTGTAAAAATGTCAAAAGAAATTATTCTAGATTTAGATGAGACAAGCGAGCAAGTTGCGCACAAAAAAGTGCAGGAGATGTGTGAGGCATTACTAGCAAATGTAGTGATTGAAGATTATTATATTGAGATTTGTAGATGAGTGTGGCCATTATTCGCTTTCCGGGGACAAATTGTGAGTTTGACACGCGCTATGCCCTCTCCACACTGGGCGTAGAGGCTAGCATTATATGGCATAAAGATAGTGCTTTGCCTGATAATTGCCATTTAGTTATTATACCCGGAGGCTTTAGTTATGGGGATTATCTGCGGTGTGGGGCAATCGCACAGTTTTCGCCTATTATGGGCGCGATTAAGGATTTTGCGCATAAAGGCGGCTATGTGCTTGGGATTTGCAATGGATTTCAGATTCTATGCGAGGCGAGGTTGCTGCCCGGCGCGCTAAAGCGTAATGTAAATTTGCATTTTATTTCTAAAATGCAAAGCGTGAAAGTAGTGAATAAAAATAATGCTTTTTTGCGCTCCTATGCGGATAATGAGATTCTAAAGCTGCCTATTGCACACGCCGATGGTAATTATTTTATTGATGAAGCGGGATTAGAGTGCCTAAGGGATAATGGACAGATTTTGCTCGAGTATGTGGATAATCCTAATGGCTCGCTAGATTCTATCGCGGGCGTGTGTAATGAATCTAAAAATGTCTTTGGCTTAATGCCCCACCCCGAGCGCGCTATTGAGCATATTCTGGGGAGTTGTGATGGCAAAATGATGCTAGATAATCTTGTGCAAGCTAGCGTATCGCAAGAAAGCATAAAGGCATAAGATGAGGCAAAGAGGGCATTTATTTGTTTATGTGCTTTTATTTTTATTTAATATATGCGCCGCTAATGAGGCAAAAATAGCCTATCTTAATGTAAGTTTTCCAAATACGGATACGAGCCTATATGTGGGGCAGGATATTGAGGTGAAATATAGCCTTACACTCCTTTCAAATGCTGTGCTTTCAAGTGTGGATTTTATAGATTTAAGCCCAAAGAGCAATGTGGAGCTAAAAAATAAAGGCTCAAGTTGGCAAAAAAGCAGTGATGGGGTGTTTCAAAACACTTATATTTTTACTATTAAGGGCAAAGATGTAACCTTGCCGCCTTTGCGCGTGAGAGTAGCGGCAAGTGATGGTAGCTATGAGCAAGAAGTGCTCGCAAATGGGGCGAGGTTTCAAGCTGTGGAGCTTACAAGCAATGTCAATTATGCTCATGTGATTGCAGATTCTATGGAGGTGGTGGATTATCGCGTTAAAGAATATGATGAAGGCAATAATATTATCATTTTTCAAATTGAGTGCAAGGGCAGTAATCTTAATGAAATGAAAATTGGCAATTACGCAAAACAGGGCTTGGAGCAGCGCAAAATCGTTGATGATATAACTTATGGAATCTACTATGTCGTGCTTGATAAATCCATACGCTCGCTCTCTTTTGATTATTTTAGCCTTGCGCAAAAGCAGTTCGTAACTATCACTTTGCCCATTAATCTTGTGCGTAATATTCAAGATGTGGGCGATATTAAGCCGCGCAATACCTTTTTGATGTTTAAAAATCTTTTCATAGGCGGACTTATTGTTTTTGCTTTGCTTGTGTGGGTGGTGTTCAAAAGGGCGCGTAAAATCACATTGGCGCTGCTTGTGATGTTGGGATTAGTGCTTGCGTATAATGTATTTTTTAGCGCGACTTCTGGAGTAGCGCAGGCTGGGGCAAATGTGAGCATTATCCCTACGCATAATTCTACGATTATGGAGGTGGTGAAATCCCCCACAAAAGTAGCCATTATAGGGGAATATGAGGATTATTATAAAGTCATTATAGAATCTAAAGTCGGTTGGATAAGGAAAGCATATGTTAGCAAAAATTAGAGCCGTGATAGCCACACTTTCTATTGCATTTTATTTGCCTATTATCATTGCGCAGATTTACCTCACACGCGGACATAGCAATGGCAGATGGGCAAGAAAGCAGTGCCGCTGGTTTTTCTCATTTAATCGCTTGCATGTAGAGCGTATAGGCGAGTATGATAAGGACGCGCAACTGCTTGTGATAAATCATCAAAGTGTAACAGATATTATCTATTTTGAGGCATTTCACCCGGCTAATATCTGTTGGGTGGCAAAAAAGCAACTTGGTGAAATCCCACTCTATGGGCATGCGCTCAAAGGTCCAGATATGATACTCATTGATAGAGAGGATAAAAATGGCATTGTTTTTCTGCTCAAAGAAGCCAAAAAGGCGCTAGCCAATCATCGCCTCATTGCCATTTTCCCAGAAGGCACAAGGAGCAAAGGTGGGGAGAAATTCTTGCCCTTTAAAGCAGGAGCTAAGATTCTTGCCTCAAAGCTTAATCTTAGAATCCAGCCTGCTGTGCTTATTAATACGCGTAAATTATATAATAGCTCACCTATGGAGATTAAAACAGATAAGGCAAGAGTAGTGCTTATGGAAGCTTATACGCCTGATTTTAGCGATGAGCATTGGTATGAGAAGCTCCAAAATAGTATGCACGAGGTGTATTTGAAGCACTACCACGAGTTGAATTTATCATAATTTAAGTTAAATGAAGTAAAATCCTAGCTTTTGAAAATAAGGGGTGTTAGCTCAGTTGGGAGAGCGCAACGCTGGCAGCGTTGAGGTCAGGGGTTCGACCCCCCTACACTCCACCATAGAATAAAACAAAAATAAAGGATTAGAAGAGACATGCAAAATTTACATCAAACTTCTGTTATTACCCCCCCCCCCGTATAACTATATAGCTTTATTTCTCACTCTTAATTGTAATCTCGCCTGCCCATATTGTATAAATCTCAACGAAGCCAACGCTACGCGAAAAAGCGTTATGCGCGCGCATATCGAGCCAGAAGAATGGCTAAATTTTATTAATCGCTTAGATATCCGTGATGAAAATGGTGTATGGAGAGATGATATTCCCCTTACACTGCAAGGTGGTGAGCCTACGACTTATAAGGGATTTTACAAGCTTGTAAATGGCATACCCGATAAGTTTAAGCTGGATTTGCTCACTAATTTTATGTTTAATGTAGATGAGTTTATTGATAAGATTCCTGCATACAAATTTACGCGCGATGCCAAATATGCCGCCATTCGCGTGAGCTACCACCCTGGGCAAAATAAAATACAAGATTTGATTGCAAAGCATCACAAAATGCGCGATGCAGGCTTTTATGTGGGCATTTATTCAGTAGCTACGCCAAGCAATTTAGAGCATATTAAAAAAGTGCAAGAAATATGCCTAAAAGAGGGCATTGACTTTCGCTTAAAAGAATATCTAGGCTTTGATGGTAAGGAGTGGTATGGCACTTACAAATATCCTCAAGCTATTGCCCAAAATGTCAATAGATTCTGTGATTGCAAAACTACTGAGCTGCTCATCTCACCTAATGGCAATGTTTATCGCTGCCATTCAGATTTATATGAGTCACGCACGCCTGTTGGCAGTATTTTAAATCCTGATTTTCGCATTGAGGATATTTATCGTCCTTGCTTTGTTTTTGGGCATTGTAATCCTTGTGATATTAAGGTTAAAACTAATCGCCTCCAAGAGTTTGGACACACTTCTGTAGATATTAAGCACATAAGGGATTTAAGCGAGAGTGAAACGCGCGCGCTTGCTATGGGTGATTATGGTTTAGGATTAGAGCATGAGTGATAAGTTTCGCATAGATTCTCACAAACTCATTTTTCACCCACAGCGTGTAAGTGCGTGGCAGCAGGCTTATGGCGATTGGGAAAAAGAAAAGCATATTTATCCCATTTATGTGGAAGTATCCCCCTATGGTGGCTGTAATCACCGCTGCACCTTTTGTGGCGTGGATTATATGGGCTATAAAAGCATTAAGATTGATTTAGAAGTATATGCCAAACGCATTGAAGAGATGGGCAGACTGGGTGTAAAAAGTGTAATGTTTGCAGGGGAGGGCGAGCCATTTTTACATAAAGATTTGCCGCAAATGAGCGCTATAAGCGTGCAAAGTGGCGTTGATGTAGGCATTACTACTAATTTTGTGCTAGCAAGTGAGAAAAATCTCCCACTCATTTTACAGAGCGCAAGTTGGATAAAAGTAAGCCTTAATGCCGGCGATAAGGAGAGTTATGCGCTTATTCATCGCACAAAAGAAGCAGATTTTGAAAAAGTGCTAGCAAACTTAGCCCTAAGTGTGCGCTTAAGGAAAGAATTGCAAAGCACTTGCACCATAGGTGCGCAAATGCTACTTTTACCGCAAAATTACCACACAGCTTTTGCTTTAGCGCATAGGCTTAAGGGCATTGGAGTGGATTACTTAGTCATTAAGCCCTATTCGCAGCATTTATTCAGTAAAACGCGCCAGTATGAGGGATTAGACTATAGTGCGTATCTTTCTTTAGAATCTCAGCTTGAAACTTTAAATGATGAGCATTTTAGCGTTGTGTTTCGCGCCTCCACTATGCGCAAACTCCAAACTAAGCAGCCCTATACTACCTGCTATTCTACGCCATATTTTTGGGGATATATCTCCTCAAATGGCGATGTATATGGGTGTAGCTGCTATTTGGGGCAGGATAAATTTGCGTATGGGAACATTAATGAGCAGAGTTTTGAAGAGATTTGGACGGGTGAAAAGAGAAAGAAAAGCGCCGAATATGTGCGAGAGAAGTTAGATATTTCACAATGCCGCGTAAATTGCCGTATGGATTCTGTAAATCGCTATTTATGGGAGCTTCAGCACCCAAATGGACATATAAATTTTATTTAAAAGGGATAAAGATGAGCCAAAAGTTTATGTTAGATTCTCACAAATTACATTATCACTTTGAGCGCGTGGCAGAATACGCTTTGAGGGGTGATTGCTACCCTATTTATATGGAAGTTTCTCCCGTTGGACTATGCAATCATCGCTGCGTATTTTGCGCGTATGATTATATTAATTATCCTAACAGAAAGCTTGATACGCAGCGATTTTTAAGCTTTCTTGATGAGGCTTGCGGCTTGGGGGTGAAAAGCATACTTTATGCAGGGGAGGGCGAGCCGCTTTTGCACCCTGATATTGGGCAATTTGTGCAGCATACAAAGGAGCTTGGCATTGATGCGGGCATGTTTAGTAATGGAGAGATGTTAAGCGAGAAAAAGGCTCAAGCGGTGTTGCCTTACCTTAAATTTTTGCGCTTTAGTTTCAATGGCGGTAATGGCGAGACTTACGCCAAGATACACAAACCAACTGCCGGGGGGGGGGCAATCTAATGGCTAAAGTCGTGCGCAATATCACTTACGCCACAAAATTGAGAAAAGAGGAAGGCTTGGAGCTTGATTTGGGTGCGCAATTTGTGCTTTTGAATGAGAATAAAGATTCCTTGCTGGAGGGTGTCGCCACGCTTAAGGGCTGCGGCGTGGATTTTATATCCATTAAGCCTTTTGTATTTCAAAATCAGCAGCAAAAGTATCGCCAAAATGAGGCTCTAGCAGATTTAGATAGCCTTATAAAGCAGGCAAAATCTTATGAGGATAGTCATTTTAAGGTTATTGCGCGTGAAAATGCCTTTCGCAATACGCAAGAAGAGCGGCACTATAAGCATTGTCGCGGGTGTAGCTTTATCACCACGCTTAATTCTGCGGGCGATATGGCAACTTGCCTCCCTTACTGGGATAGACAAGAATTTGTGTATGGAAATATTTATGAGCAGGATTTTTATGCCATTTGGAATGGTGAGAAGCGCGCACAGATTAAGGCTTTTTTAGAATCTAGCCTAGATGTGAGCAAATGCCCTAAAAACTGCCGCCCAAATGCGATTAATGAGTTTTTAGAAGACATCTTAGAAGCGAAGGTAAAGCATGTTAATTTCATTTAAGATTTTAAAGGAGGGAGTATGAATGAGTTTTTAAGATTCTATGGTGAGCATCATATATCGCCTGTTTCGCAGGATATTAGTGATTTTAGCGCGCATTTACAAAGGCGCAAAAGGCTCTATGAGCTTGTGGGCATCCACCCTTTTGCGTTTAGAAATGCTAGCATACTTGAGGTTGGCGCAGGGAGCGGATATAACACGCTTTTATTTCTACACCTTGGCGCGCAGGTTGATATTGTCGAGCCAAATGCCGCAGGCAGGGAGCAAATGCAAAAGCTTTTTACAGAGCATAATATCCCCAAAGAGCAATACAGAATCTATCCTTGCACTTTGCAAGATTATAAAAGTGAAAAAATATATGATTTTGTCATAGCGGAGGGATTTTTGCCTTGGCTTAGTGAAAAAGAGGCGCGCGAAGTGGTGCAAAGCCTCTATGCCGCTACTAAAAAAGATGGCGCGGTAGTGGTTACAAGCATGTGTGAATTTTCTTACTTTTTTGAGGATTTGCGGCGCATACTAGGCTTTGCGCTCATTAAAGGCGTAAAAGATTTTGAACAAAAAGTAAGCCTGCTTGCTAGCGCCTTTAGCTCGCATTTATTGCATCTTAAATTTGCCTCACGCCCCATTAGAGATTGGGTGATTGATAATATTTTAAATCCCGCATCTAATATCGCAAATCCCCACAATATAGCTACTTGTATAAAGTTATTTAGACAAGTAGCGGGGGGGGGGGGGGCAAGAGCCTCCAAAGACAGGCTCTGCGAGCAAATTCCATACAAATACAGAATCTATCGAACTACTGGGGAGCTCGCCTAATATGATAGGAAATTTGAGTTGGTATAAAGATATGAGCTACTCATACGCGGATACATTTTGCCATGAGTTTGAGCGCTTTAGGCATATACTTCTATGCACGCGATTTGCGTATTCTTGGCGTGAAAATGGGCGCAATGAAAGGCTATATGAGCGTCTTGTGGCATTTAGGGCAAGTATTGCAGCATATCTCTCTTGCAAAGCAGAGCTTCCAGCCATTTGCGCGATTTTAGATTCTATCCTTGCGGAGAATGAGGATTTGGGAGATTTCTTTTTGCAAAGTGTGCGCGAGTGTGTGGCTGCTTTGAGAGATGAGGCACATTTAAGCGTGCAGGGCATTGCAAATATGTCTACATTCTCACAAGCGTGGGGTAGAGGGCAGCAGTATATAAGTTTTGTAAAACGATAAAGGAGTAAAAATGAGTAAAAAAGTTGCCAAAACGCACTCATACAATGAATGCATAGCCCATTATGAATCTAAAGTCGCAAGTATGGGCTATATGTCCTCGCATACTTATTGGAATGACCCCGTGCGCGTAGCAGTAAGCGCCTCACGCTATAAATTTGTCTCAAAAATGCTAAGCGGGCTTGATAGAGTGCTTGAGCTAGGCTGTGCAGATGCGTTTTTCTCTAGCATTGTAGCCCAAAGGGTTGGCACGCTAGTGGCGACAGATTATGATGAGGTGTTTATCGAGCAGGCAAAGCAGCTTGGTCGCGCGGATAATATGGAGCTGCGCGTGCTAGATTTAACTAAAGAGCCATGTGAGAATGAATTTGATGGCGTGTATGCGCTTGATGTGCTAGAGCATATTCACCCTGATAAAGAAGATGAGTTTATGCGTAACATTACACGCGCGCTCAAAGCTCCAAATCCCGCTTTCGGGGGGGGGGGGGGGTAGCCGTGCTTGGTATGCCTAGTCTTGAAAGTCAAGTGTATGCAAGTGCGCTAAGCAAAGCAGAACACATTAATTGTAAGAGTGGAGAGCAGCTTAAGATGTTTTGTCAAAAGTATTTTAACCATTGCTTTGTGTTTAGTATGAATGATGAGGTGGTGCATACGGGATTTTATCCCATGGCGCATTATCTGCTAGCACTTTGCGTGGGTGTTAAGCATCTAGATTCTATAAAAGGGAGTAAATGATACAAACAAAGCTCATAAGGGAAAAAACCATAGCCTTTTCTTGTAGGCATAATGCTGGGCATTTAGCCCCCTCACTTTCAAGTGTGGAGATTTTAAGCGTGCTTTTTAGAGAATTTTTGCATTTCAATGCGCATAATGCCACAGATAGCGCGCGCGATAGGCTTATATTTTCTAAAGGGCATGGCTGCTATGCGTATTATGTGATTTTAAACGAACTAGGATTTATCCCTGATAGCGAAATGGAGCATTTTGGGAGCGTAGATTCTAAACTTAAGGGTTGCGTGAGCTATACACCAACATTTATGCTAGAGGCTTCAACGGGTAGTTTAGGGCATGGGCTGCCGCTGGCTGTGGGTATAGCGCAGAGTTTTAAAATGCAGGGCAAAAAGCAAAAAGTCATTTGCATTATTGGCGATGGTGAAATGCAGGAGGGGAGCAATTTTGAGGCTTTGGCATTGGCTTATCGCTTTAAATTAGATAATTTGCTTGTGATTATTGATGCAAATGGCTTGTGTGCTATGGATTATATGCAGCATGTAGGACTTGATACAGACCGCCTTGCGCGTGTGCTTAGCGCGTATGTGGATAGTGGATTCTATGATGTAGATGGGCATAATGAAAATGAGCTAAGAGCGGCATATAGCGCATTTTTCAACCATACGCAGAGCAATATGAGCATTATTCTAGCGCGCACTATTAAGGGCAAAGGCTTAGCTATGATAGAAAATAAGGCTATGTATCACTACCGCTGCCCTACGCAGGACGGCTATAAAATGCCAGATTCTATAGCAGATTCTATAAATGTAAGGAGTGGCAATGCATAAAAAGCCTTTAGCGACTAAAAAAGAAGTGATGAATGCGCTCTATCCATACTTTGCAAATGATAAAGATATGGCGTTATTAGTGGGCGATATGGGGTTTTCGGTGCTAGATGATTATTTTGCGCATTTTTCTGCGCGTGTGTTTAATGTAGGCATAGCCGAGCAAGCTATGCTAGGTATGGCAGCGGGTATGTATCTAGCAGGATTAAAGCCTGTAGTATATGCGCAAATCCCATTTTTAGTAATGCGCGCGTATGAGCAGATACGCTATGATATATGCGAGCATAATATGGGCGTAATTATGGTTGGCGTGGGCGCGGATAATTATTTTAAGGATTTGGGCAGAAGCCATTGTATGGATAGTGATGATATTAAACTTATGGAGATTTTGCCACATTTGCAGATTCTATCCACCGATAAAAATGGCATCGAGCAAGCCCTCGCGCAATATTTCAAACATTTAGTATCTCCCCCCCCCCGTTATACATTAGGTGTCTGTAATGCAATCGGTCAAAATATTGCACACACGCGTGTTGGAGAGGCAGATTCTATCTGTGCTTTTATTGCTTTTGGCGCGGAGGTGGCTTGTGCGTAAGATAGAATCTAAAGATATAAGAAAGAGCATTTTATCTATTGCTAAAAGTGCTAAGTCTCCGCATATTGCCTCTGCACTATCGTGTGCGGATATATTATATACATTATTTTTTGAAGTGATGTATATCCCGCGCGCAGAGGAGCCAGAGTTTATTCATCGCGATATGTTTTTACTCTCAAAAGCCCATTCTGCTATGGCGCTTTATGCGAGTTTGTATCATAAGGGCTTTATGAGTAAAGCACAAATTGAAGGATATTATAAAAACGCCGGCAGCCTCCCCGCGCACACAGATAGGCAAAGCAGCCCATATATTGAAATATCAGCAGGCAGCTTAGGGCATGGATTGCCCATAGCCGTAGGTATGGCAATGGCGTTAAAAAATAAGCCCAGCACGCGCAAGCGATATGTTTTTACGCTTATGGGTGATGGTGAGATTCAAGAAGGCAGCGTGTGGGAAGCAGCGATGTTTGCTCCTAAATATAATTTAAATAATCTCATCGCCCTTGTGGATAGAAATAATCTACAAGGCTATGGGCGCGGCAGCGAGCTAGTGAGCTTTGAGCCTTTAGAATCTAAATGGCAGGCTTTTGGTTGGGAATGCGTGAGGGTAGATGGGCATAATATTAAGGCTATGCGCGAGTGTATAAAAACCTATCAGCAAAGTAATAGCACTAAGCCTCTTTGCCTTATATGCGATACGACTAAGGGTAAGGGCGTTAGCTTTATGGAGGATAAATTAGAGTGGCATTATTTTCTAGTGACTAATGAAGTGTATGACAAAGCCCTAAAGGAGTTAGAATGAGAAATGCAATCGCGCAATGCGTAGAGCAAAAGGCAGCACAAAATAGTGAGTTTATGCTCATTACCGGCGATGCAGGGCTTGGTGTGTGGGATAATTATCAAAAAGACTTTAGCGCGCAGTATGTAAATCCGGGCATTAATGAAGCCCTATGCGTAGGAATGGCAGCAGGGCTAGCACTTTGTGGCAAAAAGGTGGTGTATTACAATATCGCGCCCTTTGTGATTATGCGCCCTTATGAGCAGGTGAGAAATGATATATGCTATCAGGAATTGCCTGTGATTTTAGTAGGCACAGGCAGTGGGCTTACTTATATGCCAAGCGGTATGACGCATTATGCTATTGAGGATATTGCTTTGGCTTTAAGCTTGCCAAATCTTAATATTTTTTCACCTTCAGATTCTATACAAGCGCGCGCCTGCTTTGAGTATGCCTATAATGACAACAAGCCTAGCTATATTAGAATCCCAAAAGCTGGCGAACCTAACCTTATAGAATCTAGCGCTAGCCTTGATATTACCGCGCCGCAGATTCTATATCAAAGCAATAATCATCATATAGCACTTATTACACATAGCAGTATTGCCGCATTAGTGCTAGAAGTAGGCAAAAAGCAAGATATAAGCGTCATAAGCTGCCCATTTATTAATGCTCCAAATGAGCGCATTATAGACTTAATGGCGCAATATGAGCGCGTTATAGTCATAGAGGAGCATTATAAATATGGCGGTTTAGGCACTTACCTTATGCAAAAATCTAAGCGTATGATTGAGATTTTAGCCCTTGAGAATGCCTTTATCCACCTCATTGGCAATCAAGACTATGGCAGGGAGCAATTTGGCTTATCCATTCAGGGCATAGAGCAGTTTATTGCCTGCCCCCCCCCCTGTAAGTCTTATAAGGATTATCTATGAGTGCTTTACACCTTATATATTGCATACTTATATTGGCGGCGAGTGTGCCTAGAGTAGCCTTTATTAGCGGGGCAAGCCGCGGGATTGGCAGGGGGATTGCGCTAGCACTATTAAAGCGCGGGATAGTTTGTGTAGCAGTGGCGCGTGATAAAAATGGATTAGATGAGGTGAAAAACGCTTATCCGAGCTTATGCCATACGCTTGTGCTTGATTTAATGCAAGAAAATGCTCTTTCTACACTCATTGACTATTTACAAAAAAAGGAGCTTATGCCTCAAATCCTTATCCATAATCTTGGCGGGCAGACCCCACATGATGCCCAACCGCTCAATAAAGATGTGCTTTTATCAGCCATTATGCTTAATCTTGGCGTAAGTGTGATGATAAATGAATATTTTTTGCCCATTATGCAGAAAAATCGCGATGGGCATATTATTCATATTTCTTCAGATTGCGCGCTTGATGGTTATTCACCCCCTGCGTATTGCGCGGCAAAAGCGGGGCTTAATGCCTATGTGCAAAGTAGCGCTAGATTCTATGCGCGTGATGAGATTTGCATACAGAGTGTAATGCCCGGCATTATTAACTTTAAGGGCAGCGCGTGGGATAAAAAATCCCGCACCCACCCGCATTTATATAATGAACGAAAGGCGCATTTAGCGCTAGGGCGATTTGGCAGGGTAGATGAGATAGGCGAGTTTGTAGCCATGCTGTGTGAAAAGAAAAATATGCTCACCACAGGAGCAAATTTCTTGCTTAATGGCGGCGGCTACAAAAGGGCTGGAGATAGATTCTAAAATTTATTAACAAAGGAGTAAAAAATGAGTGAAATTATACTTGATGCATCAAAAGTATTGTGGCATGGCGATAGAGTAAGGCAGTGGTATGAGGGTAAGAGAGTAGCGCCTATTACCATTGATATGGCTTTGACGCAGGCGTGTCAATATAGCTGTAAATTCTGCTATGCGCAGCTCCAACGCAACAAACCCCACAAGATTACTATGCAGGTTATGCGTGATTTTGTCGATGATTGCGCGGATTTGGGCGTGAGGGCGATTAGCCTTGTGAGTGATGGGGAGAGCAGCGCTAATCCTATTTATAAAGAAGTGATTGCCTACATTAAGCAAAAGGGTATTGATGTGGCATTAGCAAGTAATGGCTATGTGCTTATAGAATCTGCGCTCAAAGTGATTTTGCCTCATCTTACTTATTTAAGATTTAATTTCTCTGGTGGGGAAGCGCAGCGATATGCGGAGATTATGGGCGTTACACCTGCGCATTTTGAGCAAGTGTGTGAAAATATCAAAACCGCAGTGCAGCTTAAAAAAGCGCATAATTGGCGTGTAACTTTAGGTATGCAAATGGTGCTTATGCCTCAAGATGCCGACCAAATTTTGCCACTTGCTAAACTTGGCAAGGAATTAGGTGTAGATTATTTAGTCATTAAACACTGCAGCGATGATGAGCATGGCGCGCTTGGCGTGGATTATGATAAATATAAAGAATGCTTTGATTTATTAAAAGAAGCAGAATCTTATAGCACTAAAGATTATTTAGTCAAAGCCAAATGGTCAAAAATCACTAGCGGCAGCGGGGCTAATCGCTCTTACGCGCGCTGCTATGCGCCGCCTTTGCATTTGCAGATTTCAGGCACTGGGCTTGTAGCGCCTTGCGGAATGCTCTTTAATGAGCAGTATAGCAAGTTTCATATTGGCAATATCACCAAAACGCGCTTTAAGGATATGATTAATGGCGAGCGATATTGGGAAGTGATGCAATTACTTGCTTCAAATCAATTTGATGCGCGCAGTATGTGCGGGAGCTTATGCCTACAACACAAAAGCAATGAGATTTTGGACAAACTCAAAAAAGGTGAGCTAGAGCTAGATTCTAGCTTGCAAAATGTCTCCACCCCCCCCCCCCATATCAATTTCATCTAAATGTGCATAAAGCGGCGTAGGGGCAGAGTAGATTCTATAATTTTTAAAATTTTAAAGGAGTAGCAAATGGGTATTTTAAGAGCAATTTTTACGCCGCTGCATACGCAAACAAAAAGAGATTATCTAGGGCGTATGCTAGATTCTAAAGTAGAGTGTATGGGCGTGGCAAAGGAATTTGGAAAAGATTTTTGGGACGGTGATAGGCGCTTTGGCTATGGTGGATATAAGTATGATGGGCGCTGGGAGAGAGTAGCAAGGGAGTTAATTACACTTTATGATTTAAAAGCAGATTCTAAAATCTTAGATGTGGGCTGTGGAAAGGGCTTTTTACTCTATGAATTGCAAAAATTACTACCTAATGCGCGCATTGCTGGCTTTGATACTTCTGTGTATGCGATTAATCACGCCAAAGAGGAAGTAGCAAAAGATTTATTTGTGCATGATGCAAAGGATATGCTGCCCTTTGGCGATGGTGAGTTTGACTTAGTGCTCTCTCTTAATACTTTGCATAATCTACCTATTTTTCATCTTAAAACTGCTCTGCAAGAAATGGCGCGCGTGGGCAAGCAGCAATATATGGTAGTGGAGGGCTATCGCAATAATAGAGAACTATTTAATTTGCAATGCTGGGCTTTGACATGCGAGAGCTTTTTTCGTCCAGAAGAGTGGATATGGCTTTTTAGAGAGTTTGGCTACAAGGGCGATTATGAATTTATCTATTTTGAGGACTAAATATGGGACTGCTCTATACAAAATATAAAGTCTTTCATTTTAAAGACAAGATAGATTCTCTGCCGCATAATAAACCCATGCTCGCGCCACTGCACATTCGCATTAAGCCCACAAATGTGTGTAATCATAATTGCTGGTTTTGCGCGTATAAGGAGAATGATATGCAATTAGGTAAGGATATGGTGGAGCGTGATTATATCCCAGAAGCCAAAATGCTTGAAATCATACAAGATTGTGTTGCAATGGGCGTGAAAGCAATTACCTTTAGCGGGGGGGGGGAGCCTTTAGTGTATAGATATATGCCTCAAACGCTTAGAAAGCTTATTAATTCACCTATATCGTTTGCCACTTTGACAAATGGCGCGCGCTTAAATGGCGAGGTGGCGGAGATGTTTGCCAAATATGGCACTTGGGTGCGCGTGAGTATGGACGGATATGATAATGAAAGCTACAGAAAGCTACGCGGCACGGGGAAGGGCGAATTTGATAAGATTATTAGCAATATGGAGGCGTTTAAAAACATCGGGGGCAAATGTTACTTGGGTGTGAGCTACATTGTCGGACAGGATAATTATCAAGCCATTTATCAAATGAGCAAGATTCTAAGAGATATAGGCGTGGATAGCATTAAGATTTCTCCTACGATTGTGAGTAATGAAAGCGCGCAAACAAATGCCTATCATCAAAAGATTTTTGAAGCTGTAAAGGACGAAGTAGCGCGCGCAAAGGCAGACTTTGGCAAAGATATAGAGATTTATGATTCTTATCATTATCAATTGGAGAGTTTTGAGAAATCTTATAGCTGGTGTCCTTATTCGCAAGTGCTTATGGTTATTGGCGCGGATTTGCGCATTTATCCTTGTCAGGATAAGGCGTATAACATCGATGAGGCGATGCTAGGCTCTATTAAAGATGTGAGCTTTAAACAATGGTGGTTTGAGAATAAAAAGGCATTTTTTAAGGTCAATCCACGCAAAGTGTGCAATCACCACTGCGTATCGCATGAGAAAAATAAAATGATTTTAGAATATTTAAATGCCGATAAAGCGCATTTAGGATTTGTATAGAATCTAAAAGGAGCAAATATGCAAGATAGAGTGCATTTCACACAGGAGCAGCCAACACGCAAGAGAATGCTAGTTACAGGTGCTAGCGGCTTTGTAGGCGGGGCATTAGCTAAGCACCTTGTGGATTTAGGCTATGAAGTGATAGCGCTAGGCAGGAGAGTAGAGTTAGAAAATGAAGTAGCACAAATATTGCAAGACAAAAAAGCAGAGGGCGCAGATTCTGTATTTTGCTATAAAAGTGTGGATTTGCAAGATATGTCTAAACTTAGCCAAGCAGTTGGCACAAAGCCTATTGAGTGCATTTTTCACCTTGCCTCCATTGGGAAGCAGAGCCATAATTTTAAAGACTATATTGATAATAATATCGTGCCTATGATGAATGTGATTACGCTCTCCGAGCAAGTGGGCTGCAAAAATATTATTTTTAGCTCTACTTTTGATGCGCTTAGTCTCACAGATGGTGGGCTTTATGATGAGCGCGCACCGGTGGCGCATGATAATTATTATGGACTTTCAAAATACACTTGCGAGCAGCTTTTAAAACTTGCGTGTGATGATATAAAAGATTTATTTTGCGCGGCATTGCGCTTTCCGGGGCTTGTGGGAAAAGGGCAAAATAATGGCTTAGCCTATACTTTTAGCAGCATACTTATGCAAAATCGCACCCTAAGAGGCGTATAGAAGCCAGATTAAAAACCTGCAAGCGTTTTTCAAAAAAGATGTGAGGCTTATTTCTATGCGCGATTTTGAGCGCTTTTTTGAGCAAAA